>DASTLS010000027.1:0-3702 GCA_035714725.1 Alphaproteobacteria bacterium
TCCATGGCTTGAAGGCCGAAAGCGCCGTAGCTGAGGCGGAAACCGCCCTTGGCTGCACCGTGGATGCGACCCTTGTGCGCCTTGTGATATTTTCTGCGTTTTGGCTCTAACATTGTTCGTCTCTATCCCAATCTTTAGTTCCGATGCGGCTGACCTTCGTTGGCGCGCTTGTCCTGCGCCATCGGGTCATGTTCCAAGATTTCGCCGCGGAAGATCCATACCTTCACGCCGCAAGTGCCCATCGTGGTGAACGCTGTCGCTGTGCCGTAATCGACATCGGCGCGGAGCGTGTGCAACGGCACGCGACCTTCGCGATACCATTCCATGCGGGCGATTTCAGCGCCGCCGAGACGGCCGCTGCAATTGATACGAATGCCGAGGGCGCCGGCGCGCATAGCAGACTGAACGGCGCGCTTCATGGCGCGACGGAATGCAATGCGGCGTTCCAGCTGATCGGCGATGCCGAGAGCAACCAGCTTCGCATCGATGTCCGGCTTGCGAATTTCGACGATGTTCAGGTTGACTTCAGCGTCGGTCATCTTGGCGATTTCCGAACGGAGCTTCTCGATGTCTGCACCCTTCTTGCCGATGATGACACCGGGGCGTGCGGAGTGGATCGTTACCTTGGCCTTCTTGGCCGGACGTTCGATCACGATGCGAGCAACGCTGGCGATCTTGCCGAGCTTCTCGGTCAGAAAATCACGGATCTGGAAATCTTCATGCAGCAACTTGCCGTAGCTCTGGCCGCGGGCGAACCAACGGCTGTCCCATGTGCGGTTGATGCCGAGGCGCATGCCGATTGGATTGACTTTTTGACCCATAGTTACGCTCCTGCCTTGGCAGATTTGGTTTCGGTTTTCTTCTTCGAGAAGCTGCGGGCGCGCTTGCTGCTCATTGGTGCAGCTTCGCCACGTTCTTTCACGACAATCGTCAGGTTGCTAAACGGCTTTTCGATACCTGCGCTGCGACCACGACCACGGGTGTGGAAACGCTTCATAACGAACGCGCGACCGACCCAGGCTTCTGCGACATAGAGTTTATCAACGTCGAGGCCATGATTGTTTTCAGCATTAGCAACAGCCGCTTGCAGAACTTTCTTCACGTCCTGAGCGATGCGGCGCTTTTCGAAACGCAGTTGCGTCAGAGCGGTCGAGGCATCTTTGCCGCGAATGCTGGCTGCAACCAGGTTCAGCTTGCGTGCGCTGGTGCGAAGGGTGCGGGCCTTAGCCAACGCGCCTTTCTCTTCCTTCAGTTTTTCTTTCAACATCACCATTGCTTACTCCTTAGCCAGCCTTCTCGACCTTCTTCTCGGCAACGCTATGCGCCTTGAAGGTACGGGTCGGGGCAAATTCGCCAAACTTGTGGCCGATCATGTTTTCCGTCACGGATACCGGCAAAAACTTGTTGCCGTTGTATACGCCGAACGTGAGACCTACGAATTGCGGCAGGATCGTCGAGCGGCGCGACCAGATCTTGATGATCTCGTTGCGGCCTGAACCACGAGCCTTCTCTGCCTTCTTCAGCAGGAAGCTGTCGACAAACGGGCCTTTCCAAACAGAACGTGACATCTCTTACTCCCTTAAGCCGCTTGCTTGTCTTTGCGCTTGTTAGCGCGCTTGACGATCCAGCGATCAGTACGTTTATTGTTGCGGGTCTTGCGGCCCTTCGTGCCTTTACCCCACGGCGTGACCGGATGACGGCCACCTGAGGATTTACCTTCACCACCACCATGCGGATGGTCGACGGGGTTCATGACAACGCCGCGGACGGATGGGCGAACGCCCTTCCAACGGTTGCGGCCTGCTTTACCCATCTGTTCGTTCATGTGATCGGCATTCGATACTGCGCCGATGGTCGCCATGCATTCAGCCGAGATACGACGAACTTCGCCGGAGCCGAGCTTGATCTGAATGGTGCCGGATTCACGCGCAACGAGCTGAACATAAGCGCCAGCAGAACGTGCCAACTGACCGCCCTTGCCTGGCTTCATTTCAACATTGTGAATGATCGTGCCGACCGGGATGTTCTTGACGCGCATTGCGTTCCCGGGCTTCACGTCAACCTTTTCACCCGCGACAACCATATCGCCCTTTGAGAGGCGTTGCGGTGCGAGGATGTAGTTCTGCGTGCCGTCCTTATAAACGATGAGCGCAATGAAAGCTGTGCGGTTCGGATCATATTCCAAACGCTCCACCTTCGCTTCCATGCCGAACTTGCGGCGCTTGAAATCGATCATGCGATAACGACGCGCGTGACCGCCGCCGATATGACGCGTGGTAATACGGCCCTTGTTGTTGCGACCACCGGTCTTTTTCAGACCTTCGGTGAGCGCCTTCACGGGCTTGCCCTTCCACAGCTCGGAGCGATCAACTTGGATCAGCTGACGAAGGCCGGGGGTTACGGGTTTGAATGTTTTAAGTGCCATAGCTAAGCCTCAACTCACAATCCGGTCGAAATGTCGATCTTGCTGCCTTCAGCAAGAGTGATGACCGCAAACTTTACGTCGCTGCGGAAACCAACGCGGCCCTTAAAGCGCTTGGTCTTGCCGCGGCGGTTATGGGTATTGACGGCCTTCACTTCAACCTTGAACAGGTTTTCGATGGCGGTGCGGATCTGCGGCTTCGTTGCCGAACGCAGAACGCGGAACGTCACTTGATTGAACTGCGAACCATTCGTGGCCTTTTCGGTCACGACGGGCGAGACGATGATCGGATACATTCCGGCCATTTCAGCCGGCGATGTCTTTGCGGCCTTCGGCGCCTTAGGAGCGGCGGCCTTTTTCGCTGCTGGTTTCTTTTCGGTTGTCATTTCAGTCTCTCCTGCAGCTGCTCGACAGCGTTCTTGGTGAGAACCAGAACATCGCGACGCAGAATGTCGTACACGTTGGCGCCCTGCTCCGGCAGAACGTCGATGTGCTTAATGTTACGCGCGGCCTTGGCGAAGTTTTCGTCCAGGTTTGCGCCGTCGATGATGAGAGCCGACTTGACGCCCATCTTCGTGAACTTGTCAGCCAGAGCCTTGGTCTTGTGGCTCGTAAGCTTCGCGTTATCGAGAACGATCAGCTTGCCGTCCTGCTGCTTCGTGGCGAGAGCCATGCAAAGCGCGAGCTGGCGAACCTTCTTTGGCAGTTCGTGCGCGTGATCGCGAACAACCGGTCCAAAGATAACGCCACCCTTGCGGAACTGCGGCGAACGCAGGCTGCCCTGACGTGCGCGGCCGGTGCCCTTTTGAGCCCACGGCTTCTTCGTCGTGCCGCTGACTTCGCTGATGACTTTGACCTTGTGGTTACCAGAGCGGCGCTTCGCCAGCTGATAGTTGACCATACGGGTCAGGATGTCGCGGCGCGGCTTAACGCCGAACACGCCATCCAGAAGATCGATCGAGCCGACCTCTTTGTTTTCAAGATTTTTGACTGTCGCTTTCATGTTCTACTCTCAGGCCGCTTTATCAGCTTTAGCTTCAGGTTTCTTGTCGCCCTTCTTAGCGTCTCTCTTCGCGCCTTGGGTCGATGCGCCCTTCGGCTTCTTGTTCTTGATGCCGTCGCGAATGCGGACGAAACCGCCTTCAGCGCCGGGAACCGAACCGCGCACGAAAATCAGGCCTTGCTCGGCATCAACCGAAACAACGACGAGGTTAAGCGTCGTGACGCGGCGATGGCCCATATGACCGGCCATCTTCTTACCCTTGAAGGTACGACCTGGA
>DASTLS010000028.1:0-1941 GCA_035714725.1 Alphaproteobacteria bacterium
ACGGCGATACGGCACTCCATTTCATTCCGCGCTAACGGCGATCGAACAGTTTTTCCAAATCCGTGCGCTTGAGCTCAACATAAGTCGGGCGACCGTGATTGCACTGGCCGCTGTTGGCCGTGCCCTCCATCTGACGTAGAAGCGCATTCATCTCATCGGCATTCAATGCCCTGCCCGCACGCACCGAGCCATGGCACGCCATCGTCGAGCAAACAGCCTCCAGCCGATCTTTCAGGCTATGGGCATCGTCATATTCCGCGAATTCATCCGCCAAATCCTTGAGCAGCGTTTTGACATCGGTCTTGCCGAGCAAGGCTGGAATTTCACGCACCAACACCGCACCGGGCCCGAACGCCTCGATCACCAAGCCAAGTTCTGCCAACTGATCGGCGCGCGCAACAAGCCGCGCACCCGAAGCTTCTTCAAATTCTACAACCTCAGGAATAAGTAAGATCTGACGCTTGATACCGTTTGTCTCCAGCGAATGTTTCATGCGTTCATAGACAATGCGTTCGTGCGCAGCATGCTGATCGACGATGATCACACTGTCTTCGGTTTGCGACACAATAAATGTGCCGTGGACTTGGGCAACGGCAGCGCCGAGACGACCAATCCGAGCTGGCATCTCAGCGATAACGCCGGCGGGACGCGCCAAAGGCGCTGCATCAGGTAACAGTTGCGAAGCAACTGCGTGAGCAGCAGAACCTGAACTCATACCGCTCCAATCGAGCGGCGCTTGCCCGGCATGGCTATCGGAAAAACCTGTGGGATATGACGGCATGGAAGGCATACTTTCAGGCCGTAGCATATGAAGCGCTTGGGGAGCCAATGTACTGGTCGTGTACTGCCCCGCCTCCTCCAACGCCCTGCGAATACCGGTGACGATCAAGCCGCGCACAAGGGCACTATCGCGAAAACGCACCTCAGCCTTGGTCGGGTGCACATTCACATCGACCTCGCGCGGGGGCACATCGAGGAACAACACGAGCATTGGATAGCGGCCAGAGGGCAGCACATCGCCATACGCACCGCGAACGGCCGATAATAAAACCTTGTCACGCACCGGGCGATTGTTGACGAAAAGATACTGCCCGCGCGCCGTCGGTCTATGATGCGTCGGCAATCCGGCAAAACCGCTGAGGCTCACACCCTCGCGCGATGCCATAACCGGCACTGCGTTCTCGATAAAATCCTCGCCGATGACATTGGCAAGGCGCTCACGCAGCGTTTCGTCTTCCGAAAGCGAGGCTTGGTTTTGTGCAGCAAACCGGATGGGCCGCTTTTCGTCTTCCTGCCAAGAGAAGTCGACATGCGGATAAGCCATCGCGAGCTTCTCCACCACCTCGCGCGCATAATCATTTTCCGTCCGCACGGTCTTCAAGAATTTCAGGCGTGCCGGCGTGGCAAAAAACAGATCGCGCACTTCAACTTGCGATCCCTCCGCACATGATGCCGGTTTTGGCTCATTAATTTCACCGCCATCGACCAGCAACTGCCAGGCATCGTCACTGCCCTTCGCGCGGCTGGTCAGCGATAGACGTGAGACAGAACCGATAGACGGCAAAGCCTCTCCACGGAAACCGAAGCTTTGGATGTTCCAGAGATCGTCATCCGGGAGCTTCGATGTCGCGTGCCGCTCGACTGCCAGCAGCAATTCCTCGCGTGACATGCCACGGCCATTATCCACGACGCGAATAAGCGCTTGGCCGCCATTACGCACGGCCACTTCGATGCGTGTGGCACCGGCATCCAGCGCATTTTCCACCAATTCTTTGATGGCGGCAGCAGGACGCTCGACCACCTCGCCGGCGGCGATGCGGTTGATAAGCGATTCGGGGAGACGACGAATAACCATGCCAAAGCATAGCGAAATGCTCGCTATCGCCTAGTCTTTTTTGGGCTTGGTTTCTGCCAGTTTTTGCAGATCCGGATAGGCGGCAT
>DASTLS010000029.1:0-3412 GCA_035714725.1 Alphaproteobacteria bacterium
GGGTGCGGCGACTTCACCGGTAATAATGCCGTCTTTGATAATTAGCTCATTGGCATAAAAAGCATCGAAGCCAAGCTTCTCGGCGACAGGCTTCACAAAGCAATTAAAGCCTCCGGACACGAGCCAGCACAAAGCGCCCTGCTTTTTCATGGTTGAAACCAGCTCAGCTGCACCCGGCATAAACGTGATGCGTTTGGCGGCTTCATCCAGCAATGATTGCGGCTTTCCCTTGAGCAACGCAACACGCTCACGCAAAGCCGAGACGAAATCGAACTCGCCATTCATCGCGCGACGGGTAATAAGCGCCACTTTCTCGCCCACGCCGATCATCTCTGCCAGCTCATCGAGCATCTCCTGCTCAATGACGGTGGATTCCATATCGGCGACGAGGACTTTCTTGGCGCGTGTAGCTGCCGTCTGCACGATCACGTCATAAGGCTGATCGCCGATATGCGTAGGAGCAATTTTGTAAACTTCAACAGGAGATAAAGCGCAGAACAGATCAACCACCTGCCCTGCCCGGATTTCATCCGTACGCGAGACGCTCAACGCGGCAGACAGATTTTTGATAACGGAGGCGGAAAGCGAGGCACCGGGACCGGCAATGACGGTTACGACTGTCTCGCCCAAACTCATTCGGCGGCTTCGGCTTCCGGTTCGTCTCGGATCCATGCCGCGAAATCATCTTCATCCTCGGCGGCATCGCCGGCGTTCGGATCATCCTGCTCGCGCGGCAGGTTGGAGAGCACAGGACGTGTGTCAAGTAAGCCCGCAGCCTTCAGTTCTTCAACGCCCGGCAGATCGCTCAAGCTCTCAAGATTGAAATGGCTGAGGAAGTCGGACGTCGTGCTCCATGTGAGCGGACGGCCCGGCGTTTCGCGGCGCTTGCCGGGACGCACCCAGCCAAGTTCCAAAAGGATATCGAGCGTGCCGCGGCTGGTTTCGACGCCACGGATGCTTTCGATTTCAGCGCGAGTGATAGGCTGGTGATAAGCGATAATCGCTAGAACTTCAGCGGCAGCACGGGGCAGCTTGCGGCGCGGCTGGCGCGTGATTTTCATCTGGCCAGCGAGATCGGCCGCCGTACGGAAGCTCCAGTTGCCATCAGTCTCGATCAGATGGACGCCGCGCGGCTCATAGAATGCCTTAAGCTCAGCCAGCATCTCGGCGACATCGGTATCGTCCGGCAGTTGCTCGGCAAGCATGGCGGTCGAAAGGGGCTCGTTGCTGGCGAACAAAATCGCCTCGAGAATGCGCATTTCGGTGGAGAGTTGGGGCGTTTTCTTGCTCATGCTTCGCTCACAGGTTGATCACTGACAATGGGTTCTTCAAGCGGCGTTTCGCGGCGGCGCATATAGATCGGCGCATAGGTGCCGTCCTGCCGCAATTCGAGCTCGCCGTTTTTCACAAGCTCAAGTGTGGCTGCGAATGTGGAGGCAATCGCGGATTTAATTTCCATCGGCGGAGCATCGCCCATAATTTCCGGCAGGAAGCTTTGCAGCATGCCCCAGCTCGGCATCACGCCAAGCAAGCCACGAAGGCGCTCAACGCTTTCCTCGAGGCTGAAAAGACGCGTGGCGGCAATGTTATAGGCATCAGGCTTGCGACGGCGCAGTGGCGCGGAAAGCGCCGAGAGCAAATCTTGAATGGGGAGGAAATAGATCGGCTTTTCCTCGACCTCGACCTCTTCCGGCTGGCCGCGCAGGAAGACATCTTGGCCAAGCTGCGGCAACGCCTGAAGCTGGACGGATGATTTCTGCATCGCTTCGAGCCGCAGCAGCTGAAAGCGCAACGCTTCAGCCATAGCCGCAGGATCGGGCTCGCCCTGCGCAACTTCCGGCACCGGCAACAAGAGGCGGGATTTGAGAAATGCCAACCATGCCGCCATAACGAGATAGTCGGCGGCGATTTCGAGGCGCATCTTGCGCGCGCCGGCGATGAATTCGAGATACTGTTCTGCGAGAGGCAGGATAGAAATCTTGCTGAGGTCGACTTTTTGCTCACGCGCGAGGTTGAGCAACAGGTCGATCGGACCTTCAAAGCCATCGAGCGCCACGACGAGATTGCTCCCGGCAAGCGCTGCGGAATCCATCGTTTCTTTCAGAGCGGCGTTTTCATCAAGCATCGGGGTCTCAAATTTTGGTTCTATCTATCTTCTTAAGGGCGAATCAAACCGAAATCGCCACCAAAAAATCAGCTTTAATAAGAAATCGGGTGAAGAAAACAAATTAAGTCGTTGTTTCAACACCATAGGCTATAGCGCCTAAAAGCACGTCCAAACGGGCGCTGTCCTGCCGGGAATTATAGGCAGGATCGGGCTTTTTGACCATCGATTTTGCGTATTCCCAGCGGGCCCAACTTTCCTTGTTCATAGGGCTCAAAGCGCGGCCAATGGCCTCCATTTCGGCCATATCTGCGTTGCAGTGAAGGACGACATCGGTGCCCGCCTCAAGCGCCTTTTGGGCCAGCGCCTCAGGAGCATCATTGAGCGCCTTCATGGTGATGTCGTCGGACAGCAGCAAGCCATCGAAGCCGATCATGTCGCGAATGATGCTGTGAACGACAGGTGACATCGAAGCCGGCACATCGCGATCAAGTGCCGTGAAGACGGCGTGCGAGTTCATGCCAATGGGAATATCTTTCAAAAGCTCGAACGGCACAAAGTCTTCCGTCTCCAGCTCCGCGCGCGAAGCGCCGATGACGGGCAAGAGATTATGCGGATCTACTTTCAACCGCCCATGTCCCGGCAGATGCTTGATCACCGGCATCACCCCATTATTAAGGAACGTCTCGCACCAGATGCGCCCGAGGGCAGCGACAATCGCCGGACGGCGGCTCATGGCGCGGTCGCCGATAGCAGGTGTCGCACCTTCGATGAACAGATCGAGTACCGGCGCACAATTAACTTCGATGTCCAACTTCCATAATTCGTTGGCGACGATGCGGGCATAAAGCTGCACGGCCTCCTGCCCCCACTCCGGGTCTTTTTCGTACATCATGCCGAAAATGCGAGCGGGCGGAAATTTCGGCCAGTGCGGCGGCTGCAAACGCGAAACGCGACCGCCCTCCTGATCGATGAAAATGGGAACATCCTCGCGACCGCAAGCCTGGCGCAGTTCTTTGATCAGCCAGCGAACTTGATCGGGATCTTCGCAATTACGTTTGAAGAGAATGAAGCCGAATGGCTTTACCTCTTCAAACAATTTGCGTTCAATCGGCGTCAGAGCGGGTCGCGAGCAACCAAAGATAACCGGTATCGGGTTCTCTTGATCAACGGTGGACAATGATGCACCCGGCATTGGCGTTTTTCATGGCGGCGCAGATGGATTTGGCACTGTCGTCGGAAATGACCTGGCTTTGAATGCGATAATAGATGCCCTTGGCGCCGAGATCGGCCTTCACGACCGAAAGC
>DASTLS010000030.1:0-9484 GCA_035714725.1 Alphaproteobacteria bacterium
TCAGGAGAAATCCGGGAACGACCTCATGCTCGGCTTCGCGCATAAAATTTATTCCGTAGAGCGACCGGCCAGACATATTGCGGTGAGCCACACGAAAATCTTTGTCATGGGTGCTGTGCGTCGTTTTATCGCGAATAGGCGTTTCGTGATTACCAAGGACCCATTCAACCTTTTCGCCCTGATTTGCCTTCCGCAAAAAATGGGCAAGAACTTGCCGATGCCATGCGCCGCCGAACTTCCATGTCTCGCGCTTCAGCATGTAAGTGAGATCGACGATGTCTCCGACTAACGCCAAGGTTTCAGACGCTACATGCTCGCACATATGGCTGAGGAGCTTGGCACGACTATGCGGCGTGCCCAAATGAATGTCGGAGATAGCTTGAAAAGGGAAAAGAAGTTTCTCTTTGCCATCGGCGCCTTCGCCGATTTCAAAGCTTAAACTTAAACCGGGAATGGTGGCCGTTCGTGACAGACAAACCTCCTGATCTCACGGAGGTTGTATGGGCAAATCAGCCATGCACACAATTAAGATATCTGATTTCAGAAAGGATTTCGGCGTTCTGCGCAAACCCGAATCAATGGTAAAATGCGAGCTTGTCGTCGCGATTACCAGCGAACGACTGCGGCGCCCCAAGTAAACCCGCCGCCCATCGCATCCAACAAAACAACCTGGCCCTTTTTAATGCGACCGTTCTTCACGGCGCTCGCAAGGGCGAGGGGGATTGAAGCGGCAGACGTATTTGCATGCTCGGCAATGGTCAGCACGACGCGATCCGAGGACATGTTCAGTTTTTTGGCCGTACCTTCGATGATGCGGGCATTGGCCTGATGCGGCACCAGCCAATCGATCTCTTCCGGCTTCATATCGTTGGCTGCAAGTGCTTCATCGACCACATCGGCAAGATTTTGCACGGCATGGCGGAACACTTCCTGCCCTTCCATCTTCACATGGCCGGTCGAGCCCGTGCTACCCGGGCCGCCGTTGGTATAAAGCAGGTCATAATGACGGCCATCGGAATGGAGATGGGTCGAAAGGATGCCGCGATCAGTCTTGTCGCCCTTGCCCTCGACCATACCGAGCACTACCGCGCCGGCGCCATCGCCGAACAGCACGCAAGTGCCGCGGTCGGTCCAATCAAGCAAACGAGAGAAAGCCTCAGCGCCGATGACGAGCGCTTTCTGCGCCTGACCTAGCCGGATGAAGTTATCGGCGACCGTCAGCGCATAGACAAAGCCGGAGCAAACTGCCTGCACATCGAAAGCGAAACCCTTGGTGATGCCGAGGGCGGCTTGCACCTTTGCGGCGGTCGCGGGGAATGTATTGTCAGGTGTTGTTGTGGCGACGACGATGACATCGATCTCGGACGCATCAATCTTGGCGTCGGCAAGTGCAGCACGCGCGGCAGCAAGAGCGAGATCAGACGTTTTTTCGTCGGGCGCAACAATATGGCGGGTCTTGATGCCTGTGCGCTTCGTGATCCACTCGTCAGTGGTATCGACGCGTTTTGCGAGTTCCGCGTTCGTCAGGATTTTTTCGGGGAGATAACCACCGCATCCCAGAATAGCCGAACGACGAATCATACCGTGCCATCCGTCAATGCGGGTGGCTCCTGCTTCGGTGCTGCGGCAGGTACGCCATACTGGCGCGAGAGCTCTTCGCCGATACGTTCGTTGAAGCGACGATCAGTCAGATCATAGGCAACGCCGATGGCGTTCGCGAAACCTTCATGGTCGGTGCCGCCGTGGCTCTTCACGCACACGCCCTGTAAGCCAAGAAACATCGCGCCGTTATAGCGGCGCGGATCGATGCGAAGTTTCAGCTTGTTCAAAGCGCCGCGCGCAAAGACATAACCAAGCTTCGATGTCATGGAAGATGTGAAAGTTTGACGCAGGAAGTAAGACATCAGCTTCGCCGTGCCTTCCATCGTCTTGAGCGCGATATTGCCGGTGAAGCCATCGGTCACGACGACATCGACGGTGCCTTTAGCAATATCGTCGCCTTCAACAAAACCGTAGAAAGTTCCGGGGATGGGACGCTCGCGCAAAATCGTAGCTGCGGTGCGTACTTCGTCATGGCCCTTCAATTCTTCAGTACCGATATTCAGCAAGCCGATGGAGGGCTCAGAGATGCCAAGCACGGCGCGGCAGAAAATCGCGCCCATGAGTGCGAACTGCACGAGGTTCTCGGCATCGCATTCGACATTCGCACCGAGATCGAGCAACACGCTCTCGCCAACTTTCGTCGGCATGATCGAAGCAATCGCAGGACGGTCGACACCCGGCAAAGTCTTGAGCACAAACTTCGCCATCGCCATCAGCGCGCCGGTATTACCCGCGGACACAACACTTGAAGCCTGACCTTGCGAGACAGCATTGATCGCAAGACGCATGCTCGAGTTACGGCCCTGACGAAGTGCGAGTGATGGTTTCAGATCGGCGCTGATTTTTTCCGGTGCATGACGCAGCTCGCTGCAGGAATGCAGCGCCGGAAATTTATCGATCATCGGCTTGAGGAGATTTTCATCTCCGTAAAAAAGGAAGCGCGCTTTTGGATAACGCTCGCGCGCGAGTGCGGCACCCGCAATCACAATGTCGGGCGCGCGGTCACCGCCCATCGCATCAAGCGCGATTACGGTGGTGGATGCCATGTTGATTAGCCCTCAGGCCCGAATTTAGGCGGTCTTAGACTTTACGACCGAACGGCCATCATAATGGCCGCAGGCGGAGCAGACATGATGCGGCAGCTTCGGTTCGCCGCAGTTGGCGCACTCGATTGAGTTCGTTGCCTTAAGGGCATGGTGTGAGCGGCGCATGTTGCGCACGGATTTGGAGGTCTTTCTTTTAGGTACGGCCATGATATGTCTCGCAAAATAAACAGCCCCGTTCATCCGGGGCCCCAATCCACGTCTTTCTAGGCAAAATGGCGGAAAAAGCAAGGATTAATGCCATTCCTTAACAGATTAGCCTGAATCCTTTGGCTTTTTGGCCAGTTTGGCGATCTGCGCCATAGGCCCTTTGGGGACCTCTGTATCCCCATATTCGGCCTCTACATAGGCAGCACCCGGTTTCCGGGGGTATGGATCAAGGGCAATCCCCAGCTGTTGGGCGACCAATTCGCCCAGATCTATGGCCCCATCCACGATCACCTCTATATCCTCGCTATCGGCATCCGCCGGTCCTGCCCCGCCTCCGATTTCAGCCTCAGGCATAAAGGTGACATCGATAAAGCTTTCGACATGGGCCGGGAGAGGCTCGAGCGTCACGACACATTGCTGGATGACATCGGCCTTAAGGCTGCCGGTAACCAAAACAGTTTGATCGAGACCTGCCGGATGAACTTTCAATTCTGCCGTAAGCGAGGGCAATTCAATCAGGCCAAAACGCTCGGCAAGACTGAGGCGTTCTTTATCTTTAGCCTCAAGCGTCTGCTCAAAGCCATTGGCAGGGATTTTATCGATTGCGAGTGGACGCGAAAACTCAATTTCGCCATGAGCGGCTTTGGATGACATGGCTTACTCGACGATAGGCGCCGGGAAACCGGCACGACCGGACAAGATGTCCTGCAAAGGTTGCTTCGCAAGCATGGCGACAGCACGGCGCGCATAATCGACCATCTTCTCGAGCGTTTTCTCATCGATATTGGCATTGTTATAAAGATTGCGGCTAAGCGTCGCAGCCAGATCGGCATCGCTGCCGCTGAAAGCCTTTTCATACGCCTGACCGCGGCCATAGAAAGCGGAAATCATCGGCTTGATCTTCTTGCTGATGCTCATATCGCCGACGCCCATCTCACGGAGGCTGCGGTCCATGTCATAGAACATAAGGTCGAACAACTGCTGCTTGGCTTCGCCTTCCTTGACCATGCGATGCATCAGCATAAAGACATGCAGCAAAAGCATGTCGAAACGGCCATCGAGCGTATCCGGCACGCCGAAAGTCCGATAGAAATCAGGGCGCCGCGCCTGCGTGACGCAAATAGCGTACAGCTCGGCGATGGCTGGATTCGCCACCGGTTTCGATAAAAATTGATGCAGTCGTTGAAGCCATGCCATTATAATGCTCATATACAAGTTGCGCGGTGGCCGACCGTTGCTTTGTGAGACAAACTGAGAGTTACGTCAATAGATGCGTCCTAAATTCTCAATTCTTTTTGTGTTTGCCGGGCTGCTGGCGGCGTGCGCGCCGACTATCGCCAACCGCGGCAACATCATCGACCCCGACAAGCTGGCCGAAATCAAGAGCGGCACGAGCACGCGCGAGGAAGTCGTGGCCCGGCTCGGCACCCCGACCATGGTCAGCACCTTTGACGACAAGACTTGGTATTACGCCGGTCGCAACACCGAACAATACTCATTCTTCGATCCAGAAGTAATGAAGCAGCAAGCCGTTGAAGTGAAATTCGACGATCAGGGCGTCGTGACCACGGTCAGCAATCTTGATTTGTCAGAAGCAAAAGATATCGATCCCGTCGATCGTCGCACGCCGACCTATGGAAACGACGATACCTTCATCAAGCAGTTGATCGGCAATCTCAGCCATCCGATCCCAAGCACGGATACGAAGCACGAAGGCCAGTGATCTATTCGGCCGCAAGTCGGTCCGACATATCCTCGATCAACTCTGCCGCCAGCAATTGGAAGAATGTCGTCAGGCCTTTTTGCAGCCGCGCAAAACCGGCGGTCTTTTCCAATGTCTGCTCATTCATATAAAGCTTGCGGTTGATCTCAAGCTGAAGCGCATGCTGCCCCTGTTGCGGTAAGCCGTAACGCCGCACGATCTCGACCCCCATATAGGGATTGTTGAGCGCGACGCTGTAACCCATATCCTGCAAAATCTCGCGCGCGCGTCGCGTGAAAGATGGATCACAGCTTGTGCCAATGCGATCACCGAGTACGAAATCCGGACGCGCTGAAGAAAGACCTTCGCTGCTCTGCCCCGGCATTGAATGCGCATTGATCAGATAGCAAACCCCAAACTCGCTCATTTTTTTTGCCAGCGTTTTTTCGAGCGCGCCGTGATAGGGGCGGTAAAAATTCTCGATGCGCTTCTGCACTTCTGCAACCTTCAGCGGTTCACGATAAACAGGAACGCCACTGCGGCAGAGACGACGGATAAGGCCGAGGCCCTGCAACGTGCGGTCGCTCGGCTGCAGTGAGATTGGCCAAGGCTCACCGAGCACTGCGGGATCGATATCGTCTTCGGCACGATTGAGATCGATGTAGCAGCGCGGAAACTCGGCAACGATGACGGTGGCACCCGCTTCAGCTGCACCTGCGACCAGCTCGTCGACATAAGAGTCTTCGGTCTGACGCAACAGCTGCAAGGGGCAGGCATATTCGAAATCGGGCGGATAGGCGCGGCCACTGTGAGGCGAATCCACAACCAGCGGCGCCTGCACGACATTCGGCCGGGACGATTTCAGGATGAGATAGGGTTGCAAGGCCATAAACAACTAACCCACAATATCCGGTGGAAGAGAAGCGAAACTTTGTTACACCTGAAAGCCTACGATTCACCGATTACCGCAAGGTTAATCCCCAAACCGTGAAAATCCTCTTCCTCAATATGTCGGCGCTTAAGTTCTCGGCAGCCACACCGGATTATGAGCCGCTCGGCGGTTCAGAATCCTGCGTGGCCTATCTTGCGCAGCAGCTGGCAACGAACGGCCATGACGTGACACTGGTCGCGCGATTGCCGGATGGATTTTCGGGTGAAACTCTTGGCATCAAACATCACCCACATAGCGCGATCAAAAATCCCGGATTTTTTGCCGCTGAAAAATTCGATGTCATCGTCACATGCAATGCACCGATCGCCGCGCCCTTCCTGCGCGAAGCCAGCCCCTCTTCCCGTATTTTCCTTTGGGATCATGTAACGCCTGAACAGCCTTCAATGCGTGAGCTGGGCAACGCTGAAATTCTCAACGCGCTCGACGGCATCATCTATGTTTCCGAATGGCAGAAGCAGCAGACGGAAAAGCATTTCGGTTTTTCTAAAACCGGTTTCGTTATCGGCAACGGCCTGACGCCTACGTTTGAAAATCTATTTTCCTCGCCGCAAGAGATCCTGAAAGCGAAGCAGCTGCGCGCCGCCTACACGACCACACCTTTCCGCGGCCTCGCAATTTTACTGGAGGCAGTGAAAGGGCTGGATATAGAGCTCGATGTCTTTTCTTCTATGCGTGTCTATCAAATGGATGATGCTGAATATCAGCCGCTCTATGCCGCAGCGAAATCGAACCCGCGCGTGCATTATCACGGCTCCGTGACACAGAAAGAATTGGCCCAAAAGCTCAAATCAGCCTCTCTTCTTACCTATCCCAGCATCTTTGAAGAAACCTTCTGCATCTCGGCACTTGAGGCTATGGCTTGCGGCATGAAAGTGATCGCGACCGATACCGGCGCTCTAAAAACAACGACGATGGGTTATGCCGATCTGATGCCGATGGAGAAAAACCTTGTCAGCTTCACCGCGAATTATCGCACCTTGATCGAGCAGAATATCGCGGCATTCCGCGCATCACCTGAAGCATGGGCGGCCCGCATGTATGAACAAAGTATTGCCGTGAATCGTTCCTGCAACTGGCGTGTACGTGCGCAGGAATGGGAAAAATTATTCGCGCAACGGTGAGCGCGGTTTTTAATAAACATGGTCAAAATTTACGGTAAATCAGGGCCAAACGATTAATTGGCCACGGGTTTTTACGTACAAGTTGAATTAAATTAACCATACCGGTTAGCCATATTTTAAGCGCCGGGGCTGTATCTTGATCTCACATTTCGAATCAATCGATTTTAATTTGGAGCATTCCTATGTCGCAGTCGTCCGCTCATTTTTCGACTCATGGCGAACAAGTCAAAATCGTTCGCATCTCGGACCGCCAGAAGGAACTGGACCGGCTTCCGCCGCCCGACACACAACGTTGGGTGATGCGCCGCAAGGCTCAGGTCGTAGCAGCCGTGCGCAGCGGCCTCCTCACCTTCGAGGAAGTGTGCCAGCGTTATCGCCTCTCGGAAGAAGAGTTCAAATCATGGATGGATCTGCTCGATCATCACGGCGTGCGCGGCTTGCGTGCGACACGGATGCAGGAATACCGTCCCGCCGAAGAACGCACCCGCGAAACGACCGCCGAATAAGCCCTAAGGCCTCTTAGGGGTTGCGAAATCCCGTAAAATCGCCAATCATGGCCGCGACTCATTGTCCGGGAGTTTTTCATGCGCCGTTGGCTTTTGCCTTGCCTTCTGACCCTTGCCCTTATCGCCTGCACCACTGGCGCCGGCAACGGTAACACTCAATTCTGGCGCCCGATCAGCGAACCCAACACCCTGATGCCGCTCGAAAAGGCTCAGCGGAAGCTGGACTTCGATCTTAGCCAATGCTCTTGCGGCATCTATCCTGAAAATATGCTGCACTCCGATATCGTCGAGTTTCAATCCGATCACCAGCGCATGGCCTCAACCGGCGTTGCGATGGATGGCAATGTCGACGGCAGCTGCACCGTACAGCCGAGCATGGTTGTCTCCGAATGCATGCGCGGGCGTGGATGGGAAACCACCAACTGCTCAGGCCGCATGCCGCTTCCGGGTGGCGGATCGCTCTGCGCTGGCTACAGCCAATAAACTGACATGAAAGCCGATACCAGGCTCCTGCTCGTCGGCTGCGGCAAGATGGGTGGTGCGCTCTTGCAGCGTATAGCCGGAAAACTCACTGCTGTTATTGTCGATCCAGCCGAAGCGCCCGCGGAACTAAAGTCTCTGCCGCAAACCAAATGGCTGTCGAGCCTTGATGCGCTCGATGCAGGATTTAAGCCGGATGTCGTGTTGCTCGCCGTGAAGCCGCAGCAGATGCCGACAGTCCTTCCTGCTTACGGACGTTTTAAAGATAGCGCATTCCTTTCGATCGCTGCCGGTGTGCCGATTGCTGCGATGGAGAAATTTCTCGGCGGCAGCTTCGCTGTTGTCCGTACAATGCCGAACCTACCCGCCAAGATCGGCCAGGGCATGACGGTCGCTGTCGCAAACAGCCGAGTGACAGCTGAACAAAAGCACCTATGCGACGACATCATGCGCGCGGTCGGCGAAACCGCATGGGTTGAGGATGAAGCCCTCATCGACGCCGTGACTGCCCTTTCCGGCAATGGCCCTGCTTATATCTTTGCGCTCTGCGAGGCGCTTGAGAAAGCCGGCGAAGAGCTCGGTCTTTCCAAAACACTGTCCATGAAACTCGCGCGCCAAACTGTTGTGGGAAGCAGCGCCCTGCTCGCGCAATCGCACGAAGCGCCGGATGTTATGCGCAAGGCCGTGACCAGCCCCGGCGGCACAACCGAAGCCGCGTTGAAAGAAATCATGGCCAACGGCAACGGGCTTTACGAACTTATGCTGAAAGGCATGAAAGCCGCTGTCGCCCGCGCGCGCGAATTGGCGAAGTTGGCATAAAGCCGCTGCTGTTCTAAGATCGTCGCATGACGAAAAAGAAAGCACCCAACCTTGAAAAGAAAATCTGCGATGCCGCATTGAAATGTGCCGCGACACATGATTGGGCATCCGTCACGCTCGCCATGATCGCTAAGGCAGTGAAGCTTTCGCCGACGCAAGTGACGAAGCTTTTCTCGACGACCGGCGATATTCTTCCCGCCCTTGTACGGCAGACGGATGCCGAAGTCGCGAATTCCGTCGGCAAGCTCCATGGCACACCACACGACAAGCTCTTTGAAGTGATGATGGCCCGCTTCGATTATCTGCAAACGCATCGCGATGCTATCCTCAACATCATGGGCAGCGTCAAACGTGATCCGTCACTCGCGCGGCATTTGTTGCCAGCCGGGGCTTCGTCCATGCAAGCGATGCTTGCGCTCGCCGGATTGAAGCAAGATGAGCCGAAAAATATTCTCGCTGTCACTGGGCTGCTCGCGATTTATGCGATCGTGCTCTGTGTATGGGAACGTGATGAGAGTGATGACATGGCAAAGACGATGGCGGCACTCGACCGGCATCTGCGCCGTGCCGGGAAACTCGCGGACATATTATTTCGCGCGTTTTAGCCCGTTGTTATTCCAACGCTTTCTGCACACTCCATTGTGCAATGCAAAAAATCCGTGACAATCTAAGGCAGAAGGCGCAAAATTAACTTTGTTGCGCACGTCTGTATCTACTTGCGGTTGTAGCGCACGTTCCATTCTGAAGCGAAGTGAGGCCCAAAATGTCCAAACCAGCAACCAATCCGTTTTTTGAAGCTGACTTTTCCAAATTGATGGATGTGTCGAAATTCATGGGTGAGTTTAAGGTTCCGAGCTTTAACTTCGAGGCTCTCATGGCCGCCCAGCGCAAGAATATCGAGGCGTTCACCGCCGTAAATCAGGCTGCCTTTGAAAGCATGCAAGCCATCGTTCGCCGTCAGGCTGAACTGGCCCGCCAGGGCTTTGAAGAAACCACGCAAACCGTCAACGCAGTTATGTCTGCCCCGACGGCGGAAGAAAAAGTCCTGC
>DASTLS010000031.1:0-6485 GCA_035714725.1 Alphaproteobacteria bacterium
CCTATCTCGAACTCACGGAAAAAACGCTTGAGGCCGTCGCGAGGCTCGCGAAGATGGGCGAGACCGAAGAAGATGCCGATATTCACGGCCATCTTAATGTCGCGAAACTGCAGGCTGCCCGCGATGGTTTCGCGCGTTATGTGCATCCGCCCGAGCAAGGCGGAACGGACACCACGCCTTACGATCAAGAAACCGAGAAGAAATATTTCGACTATATGGACCGGAAACTTTTGATCACTGACTCAGATTTTCACACACTCCATTCTGTTGAAATGGCAAGAATTATTGATGCTCGCAATAAATACGACCCGGCCTTCCTTGGAACCGGCCATGCATTTGTGCAAAAAATTCATCGCAGATATAAACAACAGCTTAGAAATCTTACCGCGAATTAATCTTAGGCAACCCGCGACGGCACGGGGCTCAAATGTCGCACTTTCCTGAAGCGATTAAGGTAGGTCGGTAAAATTACTTCAAGTGATGTCGGCGTGATGCCAAGCGCAGCCATTGTCTTCACATTTTCATGCACGACATTATCGCCTTTGAGCAGCTCGACCTGATCGCGCGTCAGCGGTGGCTCGGGTAGCAACTCGAGCAATGACGCCTTAAATGACGCCCAGCCGTAAGGCACGTTAAGGAACAGGCGCTTGCGGCCAATGACCTTCAGCATCAATTCCATCAGCTCGCGGAAGCTGTAAATCTCGGCGCCGCCAAGTTCATACATCTGCCCGCGCGTCTCTGACTTCTCGAGCGCAGCCATCACGGCATCGGCAACATCGCCGACATAAATCGGTTGGAACTTATTCGTGCCTCCACCAATCAAAGGGAGGAACGGCAGCAGCTTTGCGTAAGATGCGAAACGGTTGAAGAATTTGTCTTCAGGGCCAAAGACGATGCTGGGGCGCAATGTTGTGGCATCGCCAAAGAAAATGCGCATCGCCTGTTCAGCCGCAGCCTTGCTGCGCGCATAGGCCGAGCCTGAATTTACATTCGCGCCAATGGCCGACATGTGAATGAGGCGCGAGACGTTATGTTCTTTCGATAAACGCGCGATGCGCGCGGTCGCTTCGACATGCACGGCCTGAAACGTGCCACGGCCCTTCTCGCACAACGTGCCGAGCAGATTGATAACGATATCCGAGCCCTTTACCGCCATCGCCACATCGGCATCCCGATGGATCGAGCTATGGAAGGGCACGATTTGGCCGACATCGCCCATCGGCTTCAGGATCAAGCCCTTTTCCGGATCGCGCGTCGGCACGCGGATGACGGCGCCGGTACGCGCGAGGCGACGAATGATGTGGCGGCCGAGAAAACCGGTGCCGCCGAAGACGGTAATTTGCTTGGGCTGGATCATAGAAACCAAAAACTCTTGAGTGAGAAGGCACCCTAGCATGAAAGACATCGCGCAAAAAAGCCGTGTGATCCTTGAAAATCCGGCGATTCCGAAGGCTTTTACGGGTCTTGCGGATTCCAGCCCATTTGCCTACAGTCGCCCGCCTTGAAGTGCCCAGGTGGCGGAATTGGTAGACGCACTAGCTTCAGGTGCTAGCGGTCGCAAGATCGTGGGGGTTCGAGTCCCTTCCTGGGCACCATCTTTTTTCGCCGATATTGGTGAAATCTCTCCAAGAATTTCCCGTAGCGCAAAAAAACCGAAGCGATTAAGCTTTGGGTGCCGTTATGCAATTGAAATATAGGCCTTCTTGATGACCATCACGCTTCACAAAAACGATCTTCCTGCGAACATCGATTTCGGCACCAGCGTCGCTGTCGATACGGAATCCATGGGCCTCAATTGGGAACGCGACCGGCTCTGCCTCGTGCAGCTTTCATCCGGTGACGGCAATGCGCATCTGGTGCAGCTTGCTGCCGGAAAGTACGACGCGCCGAATTTGAAAAAGCTGATGGCAGACCCGAAGGTCACGAAGCTGTTTCACTACGCCCGCGCCGATATCGTCACCATCAAATATTATCTCGGCGTCATGCCGAAGCCGCTTTACTGCACCAAGATCGCGAGCGTTCTGGCGCGCACATTCTCGGACCGCCACGGCCTCAAGGATCTGACGAAAGATCTGATCAGCCTCGATCTCTCGAAAGAACAACAGACATCAGATTGGGGTGCAGCAACCCTTACGCAAGATCAGATGAATTATGCGGCCTCCGATGTGCTGCATCTGCATAAGCTGAAAGCGCGTTTGGATGAGATGCTGGCGCGTGAAAACCGCACGGAACTGGCGAAGCAGGTGATGGAATTTCTGCCGGTGCGCGCCGAGTTGGATATCGCAGGATGGCGCGATATCGACGTGTTTTCGCATCGCCCGCAGCGCAAGTCGGATTAAGCGCCTCCCTTTCTGAAGGGCAGCCAGATATGGCAGAGACAACGGAACAACCAAGCAATGCAAAGCCCCCCGGCAAGTTGGGCGGCAAGCTGAGCTTCATTCAGGCGCGTGAAACCAAGCGCACGATCAAGGCGCGCGGCCCGCGTCCTGTCTCGGATGCCATGCGCCGCGTCATGCCCCTCGTTGCTCTCATCGTGCTGGCGCTCCTGATCATCTGGCCGGTACTGAAGCCGAGCGACATCAAAACGACGGTGATGAAAAACATCCCCGACCTCGTCGTGCAGAATTTGC
Source organism: Alphaproteobacteria bacterium (assembly GCA_035714725.1). GTDB lineage: Bacteria > Pseudomonadota > Alphaproteobacteria > UBA9219 > UBA9219 > JAATFY01. The sequence goes on from DASTLS010000031.1 coordinate 2,631, forward strand.
ATTACACCGGTCTCGGCTCCAAGAACGAGCCCTACTCGATCTCCGCCAACAAAGCGACGCGCCCGGGTGGCGTTGCCAACATCTATGACCTCGATAGGCCGGAAGCGGAAATGACGCTGACCAGCGGCGCATGGGTCGCGGCGAAATCGGATATCGGCCGCTATGATCAGGACACTCGCAAATTATGGCTCGGCGGCAATGTGCAGGTGTTCCACGATAACGGCTATCAGTTCACCTCCGACGAGGCGCAGATCGACCTGAACGAGAATTACGCGTGGGGCAAAAAGCCGGTGCTTATTCAAGGCTCTTTCGGAGAAATCCGGGGAACGGGCTTTAAGCTGCTTGATTCCGGACACGTAATGATCGTTGAGGGGCCGGCTCAAGCCCTCCTCAGTTTGCAGGGCGGAAGCGTCTCTGGTAAACCAAAGAGCGATAAGACACCTGATAAACAATGAGGATTTGCGGCATGAACCGCACCTTGCCCCTGATCACACTCGGCTTATTGGCCGGCCTTTCTTGTGCCTCTCAGGCACAGGACATGCCGGGCGATGCCGGCACGGATAAAGGCGGCGCGAAACCTGTCGAAGTCACAGCCGACCAAAGCCTCGAATGGTACCAGGACCAACATATCTATGTCGCACGCGGCAATGCCAAGGCTGTGCGCGGGGATATGACGGTTGATGCGGATACCCTCACCGCGCATGAGCGCGAGAAGCCGGTGGGTGCCGACGGCAAGCCGGTCAAAACCGCCAAGCCTGCGAAAGATGCCAACGATAAAAGCAACGGCGCCGGCGATATCGACAAGATGACCGCCGAAGGTCATGTGCGCATCACCAATCCGCGTCAGCGCGTAACGGGTGATCATGCCGTCGATGACCTCGATCAGCATGTCATGGTTGTGACAGGCAATAACCTGAAATACGAAACCGAAAAAGAAACCGTCACGGCGCGTGACTCGCTCGAATATTGGGATGAGAAGAAGATCGCCGTCGCACGCGGCAACGCTGTCGCCGACAGAGGCGATCGCCATGTCGAAGCCGATACGCTCACAGCCGAATTTCGCGATCAGCCGAACGGCTCGCAGGAGCTGACGAAGATGACAGCCATCGGCCATGTCACCGTCATTACCCGCGGCGATGTCTCGAAGGGTGATCAGGCGGTCTATGATGTCTCGCGCGATATCGCCGTTTTGACCGGCAATGTACGCATCACCCGCGCCGACGGCACGCAACTGACCGGCGATGTCGGCGAAGTCGATTTCAAGACAAATCAAAGCCGTTTGATGAACGAAGGCCATGGCCGCGTACGCGCCTTATTAACGTCAAAAACAACGTCTAAGGCTAATAAATCGACCCCCACGGCGGCACCATGACGAAAAAGCACGGCGGCAAAGTGATCAAATTCGGCGGCGAGGAGAACAAGCCCTCCCTGCCACCGGCGTCGCGCGACCACGGCTTGATGGCCGAGCATCTCGGCAAGCAATATAACCGCCGCCCCGTTGTGCATGACGTTAGTTTCAAACTGCAGCGCGGCGAAGTGGTGGGTCTCCTCGGCCCGAACGGCGCCGGCAAGACAACCTGCTTCTACCTCGTCACCGGCCTTGTGACACCTGATACAGGTAGCATCCGTCTGGATGGCCTCGATGTCACCACCTTCCCGATGTATCGCCGCGCACGCCTCGGCCTTGGCTATCTGCCGCAGGAAGCCTCGATCTTCCGCGGCCTGACGGTTGAGGACAATATTCGCGCTGTTTTAGAAGTGATCGAGCCCGATCACGATACGCGCGAAAGCATGTTGAATGAATTGCTGGCCGAATTCGGCATCACGCATTTGCGCCGCGCTCCTTCGATTGCGCTGTCAGGCGGTGAGCGCCGCCGTCTTGAAATCGCGCGCGCCCTCGCATCCCAGCCGCATTTCGTGCTGCTCGACGAGCCTTTCGCAGGCATCGATCCGATCGCGCTTGGCGATATTCGCGACCTTGTTGTGCATTTGCGCGACCGCGGCATCGGCGTTCTGATCACCGATCATAACGTGCGTGCGACGCTCGAGATCGTGGATCGCGCCTACATCATCCATGACGGGCGCGTGCTGATGGACGGCAAGCCGAAAGAAATCGTCGATCACGCCGATGTGCGCCGCGTCTATCTCGGCGACGAATTCCGGATGTAATTAACCTGCGGGCGGTGTCGGCGCGCTGTTCGGCGCGGGGCATGCGAAAACAACCGGCGCCCGTGGAATACCCCCCGCCAAACTTCCATTCACATAGACGTTTGTTCCGCGAATGACCTGCTGGTCGGCGGGCGCAACTTGCGCGCCGCTGGTGACATTGCGTGAGGTGAAATTGTAATCGACATAGGCTGGATGCGGGCCGCGAAGCGTGGCGTGCGCGATATTATTCGCAGCATCGAAGTTCCAGCGAATGCCGCGCATATCGGCGCCGAAGCAGGCCCTCTCCGCTCGTTCCCAAGCACTTGCCGGCGTAGCGGGCTGGCCAACAGGAACATCGCCATTCCGAACACGATGAGCCAAAAGAATTTTGCAGGGCAACGTCATGCCGCCGCCACGACCGGAATCGCATAGCGCTTCCTGAGTTGCCGCATCCGTGCGCATGAGGCCGTTGGCGGTAAAGGCGATATCCTGCCGCGTGATGTAGGGCGAATAACGGCTGAGGACCTGCTGCACATGGCTTTCGCTTTTCACATGCGCCGGATCGAGCGGCGGCGCTTGAGGCGTAACAGCTTGCGGCGTAAGCGGCGCTGCTGCCGGCGCAGCTGATAAAGGCGCAGGTGGAGGGGGTGGCGGAGGCCCCTCGTTCGTATTCGAATGCGGTTTTGAATGGCACGCTGCAAGTGCAGCCGCGGTGATGCCGAGAGCCGTAAATTTTAATTTGTTTTCCATGAATCCGTCCCCATCAAACGCGTTCCTGAAAGCGCATTACAAAATGGGGGCAGATTTTTAGTGACACGGTTCCTATTAAAAACCCATGCCTAAATGGCGTTAGCCTGCGGAACCGTATCCGGGTGCTGCCGGTTGTGCTTTCGGCGCGGCGCAGGTTGTAAAAACGCTGCGCGGAGGAATTGGACCTACCAACGCACCATTTGCATACACATTCGTGCCCTGGATGGTTACATGATCGTCCGCCTGGTTCATGTTGTGGTTCGGCGTGACTGTGCGCTTAGTAAAATCGTAAGTGACAAAAGCGCGATGGCCATTGCCGGTGACGGTGCCATAGGCGGTGTTGTTGTCCTTATCGAAATCCCACTTGATCGTGGTGCCAAGGCATTGCTTCTCGGTCCTGTTCCATTTCAGGCGCGCGGTATCGTTCATCGGAGCATTCGAGAAACCTCGAGCTGGCGGTGGTGGGGGCGCTGCCTGCCCAGACGGCGCAGGCGTTGAAGATATCGAAGAAGGTACATGGCGTGCTGCCGGAGCTGCCGGACCAACATGGCGGCCGCGCTGCTTGGCGAGTTCTTCACATGTCTCTACGACATCGGAGCTTGGACCCACGGTGCACATCGCTTTATCTGTGCCGGCCTGCGTAATCATCTGGCCACCGTTGCGCGCGATGTCGTTCAATTCGACATATCCGGCATAACGGCTGAGGACCTGCTGCACATGCGGATCGTTTTGCAGCTGAGCTGCTTCCTGCGCGGCGCGGTCGTAATCCTGTCTCCAGTTCGATGAAGACGGTGATGGATGCGACGAAGAATTGAAATTCGAGTCCGCGTTCGATGTTGTACCGCAAGCCGCAAGAGCCGCAGCGCTGAGAGCAACGGCAACTGTCGTCAAATTCTTATCCATCAGATCCATCCCAATAAACCACGTGGTTAAAACCGCATTCCTGAACGGCGGGCA
>DASTLS010000032.1:0-3069 GCA_035714725.1 Alphaproteobacteria bacterium
CAATCTCGCACGCATGCAACATCAGATTGATGCGCGCCAAAATCAGAGACAGCAGCTTGCCTACCCTGCCCTTGCGATAACAGGCAGCACCAGCACGGAAAAGAAAGACAGCGCAGAAACTGGGGCGACGAAGATGCGTGAAAACCGAAAACCAGCTGAACGGCTTGTCTGTGTGCAGTGTCAAATCCGACCGCACGGCCTCGCCGAATGGAATACAGGGCAATATTTCTGGCATAGGCTGCATTGTGTTACCTGTCAGACAGATCAAAAACATATGTCGCGAAGATACCGAGCGCAATGCGCCGCAACCCAAGATGCCACAACATATTTAAGAAGTTGGCATAGGCCATTTTAACAACCGCGGCGGTCACAATAACGGTAATAAAAGGCCATTCAATAATGGTTTTCAGTGCCCCTAACGGTCGCCCATCCTGCCAGGCGGCGACCATATCATTGCAGTGCAATCGGCTCTCAAACATATAGCGGCGACGCTCCAGCGTCTTGCGCTCGAAAGGCGTCATGCGATCGGCGTACTTCGACAAAAGCTGGTCACATCCGCGGATGATTTGATCGTAGCTGTTCTTGGTATGTGAGAACGGCGATTTCTTGCGCGTTGTCGGCGAGAACATATGAACATAGTCGTAATAGGCGCCGGGAATGAGAACAGCGTGCCCGCCATTCAAAAGAATTTCCGACAGAAAGAGAAAATCATAACCGACGCGATGCGCAGCATCATATGTGATGTGATGATCAAGAAGAAATTGCCGCCGCACCATGGGCTTTAAATAGCCAATGGCTGTCCGGCGCACAGGATTATCTTTTCGGAAAAAATAGCCGGTCGTCATTTGCATTGGGCCCCGGCTTCGACCAAAACATGTCCGGCTTACGATGCGTTTCAGCGCATGGTCGTAGATTTTGAGATTGTCGCAAACGACATCGGCCCCAGCATGAACAGCCGCCCGCAACATGGCCGTAGCGCGTTGCGGCTCGATCCAATCATCCGCATCTAAGATCATGACCCAGTCGCCAGTTGCTTGCGCAATGGCGATATTGGTTGCGGCAGCTGCACCGCCATTTTTCTCGAGGCGAATGCATTTAATACGGCCATCTCGCGCAGAGAGTTTTTCCACAAAATCCGGCGTTCCGTCGCTTGAGCCGTCATCGACAACAAGAATTTCGATATTCTTCTCAGTCTGCGCTTGAGCCGATACGATGGCGCGTTCAATCGTCCGCATTCCATTCAGGACAGCAATGACGATTGAAACCTTTTGATTGCTGGCACCTATACTATCATCAGCCAAGACCGATGCAGCCTCGCCGGAGTGCTTCATATTAAGGATGTTGGCATAGGCCAATCTGTAGGCAGCAGCGCCAAGCAATACCGGAATAAGCGGATGCCAGGCCAAAATCGACATGGCTTTTGCATAATGCTTCTCATGTATCGCCTGCAGCATATCCTTCAGGGCAGCGCGGCCTTCGAAAAGATAGCGCCTGCGCTTCAGCGCTCGTCGTGCGGACGGCGTCATCACGCCTCTATATTTCTTCAGCAACTCGTCGCAACCGCGTAGAATAAGGTCAAAGCGATCCTGTGTATGCGAGTGCGCCGATTTCTTCCGCGTCGTCGGCGAATACATGTGGCGATAGACGTAATAGGCATCGGGGATGATGACGAACTTCCCGCCGGACAAAAGAACATCGGCAAGATACAAAAAATCTTCGCCAATTCGGTGTTCGGTTGGATAGCGGATATTGTGCTCTTCAAGGAAAGCACGCTTGATCATCGGCTGCAGATACCCGATGGAATGTCGGCGCAACGGGTTATCACTGCGGAAAAGCTTCTCGGGCGTCAGGGTGACGATCTTGCGGCGCGAACCGAAATTGGTTTCATCGACCACCTTGTTAATCGCGTGGTCGAATATTTTCATATTGTCGCCGACGGCATCCGCTCCTGTTGCGTCAGCCGCCGCAAGCATGGCCTCGAACCGCCCTGGCTCTAACCAATCATCAGCATCAAGAATGGCAACCCATGTGCCGGTTGCATTTTGAATTGCAAGGTTGCGCGCAACCGCCGCTCCGGAATTGACTGCCTGGCGTACCAATTTAATGCGGGGGTCTTGAGCCGCCAGCGCGGTTACGACCTCGCAGGTCTCATCTTTTGAAGCATCATCCGCGACGACGATTTCGATATCGCGCACGTTCTGACTTTGCACCGACTGAATTGCGCGGGCGATCGTCGATGCGCCGTTATAAACGGCTATGATGACAGAAATCCTCGGCATAGCCGGGAGCCTAAAGTTCAATGATTAAGGATTGGTTTTCTCGAAAAATAGCTCATAACGCCCGAAAAATTGGGCCTCAAAAGACAGGGGCTGGAAGAAGCTATCGGCAAAATACTCACCAAATAAATGGGGGCATTGGGAACGGTGCGCGCGTATCGCCAGCATCTTCGCACCGGTATAGCCATAGAGCGGAATGCGGCGAAGACGCCTTAAGCCACTGCCGCCGAAAATATCCGTGATGCCATCACGCAACCAGTACCAGATCGGATATTCCAGAACCGGACACTTAATAACGTTCGTGCGAACAAGATGATCGATAACGTCGGCGATGGCACGGTGATCTTCGTGCCCATCAATGCCATAGGGCGAGACGACAACATGCGGCTGCAAAGTTTCAATCTGCATACGAAGCGCGCTTTCAATCGCAGCCTGATTTGCGCCGGCCTCACCGTCATGGACATTGAGAAGCACCACATCTTCTTTGGGCACTCCAAGAATAGCCGTTGCCCGATAAAGCTCTTCGCGCCGCAAAGATGCGAGGCGATCGCCCGTTTCACCCATAGGAACGGGTGCCATGCGACCATCCGTAACGACTACGATGCGAACATGCTGACGTTGTGCTCGCGCGCGCGCGATGAAAGCACCGCAACCCAGAGTCTCATCATCCGGATGAGGGGCAATCACAAGAATAGGACCAGCGGCTGCGAAGCCAACGGCGTCGCGCGCACATACGGACATGATGCTTTGGAACGCCAGAATAAGGGCTGCCCGAACTGCATCTTTTATCGAT
>DASTLS010000033.1:0-2403 GCA_035714725.1 Alphaproteobacteria bacterium
GATAGGGTTTCATGGCCTAAAAGATGGCAGGATGAAGCCGCAAGCGCAACAGACGGACGCACATATTTACTCGCCGGAACGTGAAAACCGGGTTGCCGCCGCCTTGCGCGAGAATTTACGCAAACGGAAATCGCAGCAACAGGCCAAACAGGCCTCTGCACCGCAGGATATTGAGGACCAATAATGTCAGTTATGCCCGATCATTGGATCCGCAAAGCAGCGCTCGAGCAGGGCATGATTTCGCCGTTCGAGGAAAAGCTGCAGCGTCAGGGCGTGATCTCCTATGGGCTTTCGTCCTACGGTTATGACGCGCGTTGCTCGAACGATTTCAAAGTTTTCACGAACGTCGATAACGCGCTCGTCGATCCGAAGAATTTTTCGGAGAACAGCTTCGTTACACGCAAGACCGATGTCTGCATCATCCCGCCTAATTCTTTCGTGCTGACGCACACGGTCGAGTATTTCAAAATTCCGCGCGACATCCTCGTCATCTGCCTCGGCAAATCCACTTACGCGCGTTGCGGGTTGATCGTGAATGTCACGCCGCTCGAGCCCGAGTGGGAGGGGCATGTGACGCTCGAAATTTCGAATACCACGCCGCTCCCGGCAAAAGTTTATGCCAACGAAGGCGTGTGTCAGTTCTTGTTCCTTAAGGCCGACAGTCTTTGCGAGACTTCCTATGCCGATCGCGGCGGGAAATATATGAAGCAGACCGGCGTCACGCTTCCACGCATGGAAGCCGAGCAGAAGAAAGCCAAGGCCGGTTAATGGACAGCATTCGTATTCGGGGCGGCAAGCCGCTGACCGGCAAGATTTCCATTAGCGGTGCCAAGAACGCGGCGCTGCCTTTGCTCGCATCCTGCTTGCTCACCGATGAAACGTTGACGCTCGGCAATGTGCCGCACCTCGCCGATATCGCGACGATGGCGAATTTACTCGGCCAGCACGGCGTGCATATCGGCCTCAACGGTAATCACAAGAATAAAGGACATGCCGGCCGCGTGATGGAGCTGAAGGCCGGCAACATCACGAATGTCACCGCGCCGTATGACTTGGTACGCAAAATGCGTGCGAGCATTCTTGTGCTGGGTCCGCTCGTTGCCCGTTGTCATGAGGCAAAAGTTTCTCTGCCCGGTGGTTGTGCTATCGGTACGCGCCCGGTCGATCTGCACCTCAAAGCGCTCGAGCAAATGGGTGCAGAGATCAATATCGACAATGGTTATATCAATGCCCGCGCGCCGAAAGGCTTGAAGGGCGCCGAGATCGTTTTCCCGATGGTGACGGTTACTGGCACCGAAAATGTGATGATGGCGGCAACGCTTGCGAAGGGTGAAACCACCATCGTGAACGCCGCGCGTGAGCCCGAAATCGCCGACCTCGCCAACTGCCTCGTCGCGATGGGCGCTGAGATCGAGGGCATCGGTTCCGACAAATTACGTATCACCGGCAAAGACAAACTTCACGCTGCGCAGCATGACGTTGTTGCCGACCGTATCGAGACCGGCACCTTTGCGATGGCTGCGGCGATCACGAATGGCGATGTCGAATTGATCGGCGCGCGTATGGAACATCTCAACAGCGTAGCCAAGCTTCTTGGCGAAGCGGGCGTGAGCGTTGAGGAAACGCCGAATGGCCTCCGCGTGAAGCGCGTCAACGGATTGCACGGCGTCGATATGATGACCGAACCGTACCCCGGCTTTCCGACCGATTTGCAGGCGCAGATGATGGCGCTGATGTGCGTCGCCGAAGGCGCATCGATGATCACCGAGACGATTTTCGAAAATCGCTTCATGCATGTGCCGGAGCTCCGCCGCATGGGCGCCAATATCACCATCCATAACAACTCGGCGATGATCCGTGGCGTGCCACGCCTCACCGGTGCTCCTGTTATGGCGACTGATCTGCGTGCATCTGTTTCGCTCGCGCTCGCTGGTCTTGTTGCCGATGGTGAGACAATTCTCAACCGCATCTATCACCTCGATCGCGGCTATGAACGGCTTGAAGAAAAGCTGGCCGCTTGCGGCGCCGATATTGAACGTATCAGGGAAGCGGCATGAGCGACGCATTGCTGAAACTCAAAGCCAAAGATGCCGAAGATATGCAGGTGGTCTCGGCTGTCCTTCAGGATTCCATCGCGCCGGTCTGCGATATGACCTTTAACGCCGACGAAAAGAACTTCATCATGGTCGTTCATCGCCTGCGCCGCGAGAGTGATGAAGAAGGTCTCGAGCGCATCTGTTGCGCCGTCAATCTGCGCGGCGTCGAAGCGGCCCAGCTTCAGGGGATTAACCTTGCCGAACAGACGCAGATGCTCGATCTGCTTGCGGCTATGCTGGAGGGCGATCAGTTAACTTTCGTTTTCGCAGGGCATGCCAAAATCCGCCTGCAGCTTAAGGATTGGAA
>DASTLS010000034.1:0-4326 GCA_035714725.1 Alphaproteobacteria bacterium
GGAACCATGTCCGAACCCGCGAAAAACCTCGATTCCGGCGATCAACTCGCCAGCCTGAAACAGGAAATTCTGGCCGCTATCGCAGCCGCCAAAGATGCCGCAGCGCTTGAAGAGGTCCGCGTCCACGCCCTCGGCAAAAAAGGCCGCATCACAGAACAAATGAAAACGCTCGGCGCGCTTGCGCCTGACGTTCGCAAAGAACGCGGCGCTGCACTCAATGTTCTGAAAGACGAAATCGCCGCGCAACTGGATGCCAAGCAGAAGACACTCGCTGGCGCCGAGATGCAAACACGCCTCGAGAAAGAACGTATCGACGTTACGCTCAGCCCGCGCCCGCTTCACGAAGGTCGCGTGCATCCGATCTCGCAAACCATCGATGAGATCGTCACCATCTTCGGCGCTATGGGCTTCACAGTCGCCAAAGGTCCGGACATCGAAAGCGATCAATACAATTTCGAAGCGCTGAACATCCCGCCCGATCATCCGGCGCGCGATATGCAGGCGACATTCTATCTGCCGCAAACCGGCAAGCATCCGACTGTTCTGCGCACGCAGACGTCGCCTGTGCAAATCCGCACCATGATGGATAAGAAGCCGCCGATACGCATCATTGCGCCAGGCCGCACCTATCGCTGCGATTACGACATGACGCACACACCGATGTTCCATCAGGTCGAAGGTCTGGTCATCGACGAAGCCACGCATATGGGCCACCTGAAAGGTTGCCTCATGGATTTCCTGCGCGAGTTCTTCGGCATCAAGGATTTGCCGGTGCGCTTCCGCCCCTCCTACTTCCCATTTACCGAACCAAGTGCCGAGGTCGATATCGGCTGCTCACGTAAAGGCGGCGAGTTGAAACTGGGTGCTGGCGGCGATTGGTTGGAAATCCTTGGCTGCGGCATGGTGCATCCGAACGTTCTCAAGAATTGCGGCATCGATCCCGAGAAATATCAGGGCTTCGCCTTCGGCATGGGCATCGAGCGCATCGCTATGTTGAAATACGGCATCCCCGATCTGCGCACTTTCTTTGAAGCCGACAATCGCTGGCTGAAACATTACGGCTTTCTGCCGCTCGATATTCCGAATTTGGCGCTGAAGGGCTAAGCCATGAAATTCACCCTCACCTGGCTCAAGCAGCATCTGGATACCACTGCGTCGCTTACGGAAATTTGCGACAAGCTCACCGCTCTCGGCCTTGAAGTCGAAAGCGTGCAAGATCGCGGCAAAGCGCTCGCGCCATTTATCATCGCCGAAGTTTTGACGGCTGAGAAACATCCGCAAGCTGACCGCCTCAAAGTCACGACCGTCAATACCGGCAAAGAAAAGCTGCAGGTCGTATGCGGCGCACCAAATTGCCGTGCAGGATTGAAGGCCGTTCTCGCGCGTCCGGGCGATGTGATGCCGGACAGCGGCGAAGCGCTGAAAAAAGGCGTTATTCGCGGCGTGGAAAGCAATGGCATGCTCTGTGCGATGGATGAACTTGGCCTCGGCTCCGAACATGCCGGCATCATCGAACTGCCCGCCGATGCGCCTGTCGGCGAGAGCTATGCGAAATACGCAAAGCTCGATGATGCGGTGATCGAAATCAACCTTACGCCGAACCGCCCCGATTGCGCCGGCGTGTATGGCATCGCGCGTGACCTCGCTGCTGCCGGTCTTGGCAAACTGAAGCCGCTCGATATCAAACCGATCAAAGGCAAAGAGCCGAGCCGCATCAAGGTAAAGCTCGATTTCGCGAAGGATAATAAATCCTGCCCGCTTTTCGTTGGTCGCCTCATTCGGAATGTGAAGAACGGCCCAAGCCCGACATGGCTGCAACAATATCTGCAGGCGATTGGCCTGCGTCCGATCTCGGCGCTCGTCGACATCACCAATTTCATGACCATCGATGCTGATCGCCCGCTGCACGTGTTCGACGCCGCAAAACTGAAAGGCAATCTGCGCGTTTATCCGGCTAAAGGCGGCGAAATCCTGAAAGCCCTCAACGGCAAAGAGTACAAACTTGAAGCCGGCATGACTGCGATTGCCGATGACAAAGAAGTCGTCAGCCTAGGCGGCATCATGGGTGGCGAAACAACGGGCTGCACCGAAACCACGACCGATGTGTATATCGAAGCCGCCTATTTCGACCCCATACGCACCACGCGCACGGGCCGCGCGCTGCAAATATCATCGGATGCGCGTTACCGGTTCGAGCGTGGCATTGACCCGGCCTTTACGATCTCTGGCGCGGAAATGGCAACGCAATTGATCCTCGATCTTTGTGGCACCCAAGAAACTATCGTCAGCGATCTGGAAATCGCCGGTGAAGTTCCGATCAATAGCCGCACCATCGCGCTCGATCTTGGAAAGTGCAAAAAGCATGTCGGCGTCGATGTACCTGAGGCCGATCAGACGCGCATTCTCACCGCACTTGGTTTCATCGTCACAAAAGCTGGTGCGCAGCTTTCGGTCACGACGCCAAGCTGGCGTCCGGATGTCGAAGGTGCCGCCGACCTCGTCGAAGAAATCATTCGCGTGAAAGGCTACGACGCGATTATGGCCACATCCCTGCCCCATCCCGGTGTTGTTGCTGCAGCTATCGATGTGCAGGACCAGCGTTTGAACGCCGCTCGCCGTGCGTTGGCATCGCAAGGTTTGATGGAAGCTGTAACTTGGTCCTTCATGCCGAGCAATGTGGCCGAACGCTTTGGCCCAATCGATGATAATCTGCGCCTCAAGAATCCGATCAGCAGCGATCTGGACGTCATGCGCCCGAGCATCCTCGGCAACCTCATCATGGCTGCCAAGCGCAACGCCGATCGTGGCTTTGAGGATAGCGCCCTGTTCGAAGTCGGACCCGTTTACAAGAACCCGACGCTGGAAGGTCAGGAAACGGTCGCAACGTCTCTGCGCGCGGGCCAGACGCCACGCCATTGGGCCGAGAAACCACGCGCCGTTGATGCGTTCGATGCTAAAGCCGATGCGATTGCAGCACTCGCCGCTGCCGGTGCACCTGTCGCCTCACTGCAGGTCACAGCCGATGCACCGGGTTGGTATCACCCGGGCCGCTCCGGCGTTTTGCGCTTGGGCCCTGCTGTGCTGGCGACGTTCGGTGAAATTCATCCCGGTCTTCTGATGGCGTGCGATGCATCCGGCCCTATGGCAGGATCTGAAATCTTCATCGCCAATATTCCGCAAAGCCGTTCGGCGGGAACTGCGAAGCCCCTGCTCAAGCTCGATGCGCTACAAGCCGTGGGCCGCGATTTCGCCTTTGTGGTGGGTCGTGATGTGACTGCGGCGAAGCTCATTCAGGCCGTGAAAGGCGCCGACAAGAACCTTATCCGCGATGTCTCTGTCTTCGATATCTACGAAGGCGAGAAAGTCGGAGCCGATAAAAAATCGGTAGCGCTGAGCGTTACGCTGCAGCCCACCGATAAAACACTAACCGATGCGGAGATCGAAGCCATCGCAACCCGCATCACGGCTGCCGTAACCAAGGCAACCGGAGCGGTGCTGCGCGGTTAATTAACGCCCGATAAAGGCGCAGCGCTTCCAACAGGTCTGCCACGCTTATAGCTTGCTTGGGCATCGCGCCGTGCTTGCTTTTCTGCACGAGGATCTTTCACTTTACCCATCATCGCCTTGGCTGCCTTCTTCGCAACCTGCGTCTGCTTACAATGCCTGCTCATATAATACTCCCAATAATATTCTGTGATTAAGCTGCGAGACGCATAAGCTGCGCCACCGTCGGCGTCGCACCGGGGTTTTGGAAGTTGACGCCTTTAACGACACCGCCAATATCCTTTAACCTAGCCCTCAGGCCACTGAAATCACCGGTCTTCGAAAAGAAGGTTTCATGGCAATCACTATTGCCGCTTTCGCGCAGACGAAGCCCAAGATGCCAGCCATTTTTCGCGGGGCGGGTCGTGATAATGCTCGCACCGGATTGCAGCGCCAAGTATGCCGCCTGCTTCAAACGCGTTGTTTGTTCGCGCGGCAATTGCGTTAGCCAATTCAAATCGCTGCGTTCAGGAATGACAGCGCCAAAAAGCAAAATTTGCGTGACGGTCGGAATTTTTCCGTTGCCATTGATAGTTGAGGCGGCTTCACGATATTCGAGGGGGCGCATGATCGGTCCTTTTATAAAGTTACGATAAAGACATCTATGAAAAGGCTAAGACAGATTCTCGCAATTAAAAAACAGAAATGTTGGTTAATGCCCGAGTCGCAATAATCGGTCGCAACAATCGTGCGCAAAGAAAAACGCCACCGTCGGAGACGATGGCGTTTTCTTGTTACCAAAAAATATTCTGATTAAGCGTCGTTCTCGAGCGTCTTGAGACG
>DASTLS010000035.1:0-4287 GCA_035714725.1 Alphaproteobacteria bacterium
ATAGCACTCGTAACCGACGCATGTCCAAGGCTTGAGAGTTTTTGCTGCATTTTTGTGGCATTTTCAAGAACAGTGAAGGCGCCAGCCTGGACGTAAATCTGATGCGAGCCTGAAACCGGAACCTGGACAACTTCTGCCACCGGCTTGGTCTCAAGCAACTGGGCGTGAACGGCTGGCGTCGTCTTGATCGGCTCGAGCGTCTGCGTCTCAACCGGCGTGATTGAAGAACTTGTAGACGTGACTTCCGGTCCCGCTGCCGGCGACGGCTCGGCTGACGCAACTTGCGTCGGTGACGAGCTGCCGTAATGGCGCATAGCGTCGGCAATCGCCTTGCTTTCATCGGCTAGCACCTGAACGCGAACTTTAGCCGTGCCCTGCCCTTCGAAACCGAGAAGCTGCGCGGCGCGTTGCGAGACATCGATGAGGCGCGCGCCGGAGAACGGGCCACGGTCATTAATACGCACGACAATGGACCGGCCGTTATCCAAATTGGTGATACGTGCGAGTGTCGGCAGCGGCAAAGTTTTATGCGCCGCCGTCAGCTCGTCCTTATTAAAGACTTCACCATTCGCGGTGCGTCCGCCATGGAAACCTTCGCCGTACCATGAGGCGATGCCGGTTTCGTCATAGCTATAATCTTCGCGCGGATAGTACCAGCTGCCGCCGACTTCATACGGCTCGCCGACTTTATAGCTCGGACCACCCGGAGCGCCGCCATAGGTCGTCGCTTTGCCTTCATGCGATCCGCTGCTGGTCGTATGGCTGCAAGCTGATAAGAATGCGAGGAGCGCCGCGAGAGATATAAGGCGAGTTTTCAAGCGGACGTTCCTTCTATTGCGCGGCGTTTATCCGGTCCGCGAGCTGCCCCACTGTGACGGCGAAATATGTGGAGTGATTCCACCGCATGAGCGCACGGAAGTTATCATAGACAAGAAAGCTACGTCCATCCGCACCATCGGGCTGAATAAGCGATGCTTCCAAATCCTTATCCGGGAGCGATTCGCCGCCGAGGCTACGCACACCCAGCGCCTGCCATTCCGCCAAAGAATGCTTGTGATCGAGGCCGATATCGGATGCCGGAATATCGCCATCGATATCAACCTCACGACCCCAAGTCTGATCACTGCGCCAACCTTCGGCAGCGAGGTAATTGGCGATTGAGGCGAATACGTCGCGCTGGTTTTCCCATATGTCGCGCTTGCCGTCGCCATCATAATCGACCGCAAATTTCAAATATGTTGATGGCATGAACTGGCATTGGCCCATCGCGCCGGCCCAAGAGCCGCGCAATTCATCCGGCGCGATATGATCTTGCTGCAATATCTGCAAAGCATTCATGAGTTCACTGCGGAAAAACTTGGCGCGCCGACCTTCGTAAGCAAGCGTCACAAGACTATCGATGATGCTGTAATCGCCGCTATGACGACCGAAGCTGCTTTCCATACCCCACAGCGCCACAATCACCTGCGGTTGCACGCCGTAACGTGAAGCAACTTCACTCAACACCGACGAGTTGGCATCGAGCAGCCCGGCGCCCTTCTCGATACGATCAGCACTTAGAATGCGGTGACTGTATGAGGCGAAGGTGACGGTCGTTTCCGGCTGCTTCTGATCGAGATCGACGACCCGCTCATCGAGCATCGCATCATCAAGCGCGCTATGCACAATTTCAGGCGCAACGCCGTTGCCGATGGCTTCGTCTTCTAACTCATGTATCCATTGCTCGTACGGCATCTCGGCAGCGCCAGCCGGAGCAGTGAATGCGAGGAAAAGTGCGATTAACAGCAGCCGTTTCATTTCGGCCAAGCGCTATCGATGCGCTTCATGAGCTTATAAGAGATAAGGCCGTAATATTCGTGCACGGCGATATTCAGCTTAAATATGTGTTCCGAGAAATTGAACTCAGGCTTCCATGACATAACGCCGCTACTCATATAATCGGTCGGCGCCGGATAAACATTCCATCCCGCTTTCCGGAAACATTCCATCGAGCGCGGCATATGCCATGCGCTTGTCACCAGCAACCAATTTTCGGTCGGCGCAGGATGAAGCAGTTCGAACGATTTCGTCGCATTCTCATAGGTGTTGCGTGATTTGTCTTCGAAGACCATACGTTCGATAGGAACACCGATGCTGCTCAGCGCCTGCTTGGCAACTTGCATATCTTCGATCTTCGCTTCAGGAGCCAATAGGCCTGAGCCGCCGGTGAAAACTAATTTGGCTTGCGGATATTCACGCGCGAGCGCCGCGAACTCGATATAGCGGCGGGCCGATTGATACATCACAGGCTGGCCGCGTTTTTCACTCATATAAGGCTTCTCGTCGCCACCAAGAAGGATGATGCCATCGACATGATCGGGCTTCGCCATCGGGAAACGATTTTCGAGCGGCGCAATTGCCCAATCGCCGACCGGAAAAACCGAGATGAAAAAGAAGATGAAGGCGATATCGAAGCAAAGCTTCCGGCCCCATCCCTGCCGTTTCACGTTGTGTGAAGTCGCAAGGAAAGCGCCAAGCACCAGCAGCAGCACCAGCACATTGCCAGGTGACGCGAAAACCCAAAAGACTTTGGAAAGGACGAAACTCATGAGGCAGCGATTCTCTTACCCGTTATAGTTAATAGTACACAGGCGTTCGCGGTGATACCAGACTTCACCATTTTAACCAGTCCATAAAAGCTTGGCAGGATTGGTTCTTTTAGAAACTATTCAGATAAGTCAGAAATATGATAAATATCTGCCCGATATTGAGGATCAATCATTTTAAACAGTGGGGCCATTATGAAGTCGAGTTCAGCATTCACCGCAGGCGCTATTTCTCTTGCCGCGCTTAGTCTCGCCGCATGCGGCCGTCAGCAAGAAGCTGCGACGCAAGCTCCACCGCCACCGGACGTTCATGCTGGTGTGTATGTTGATTCAACAGACGCGCGAGAAGCTGGAAAATACATGAGTTTTGCAGATTTGCATAATGCCGTAGCATCGTTAGGCACGCCGGCCACACGTGCCGCAGCTTTAGCCGAAGCTCTCGCGAAATCCGGTCAAGTCCCGTATGTGGACTGCCTCGGTCAGCCCGCTCAATTATCGACAGACGATGCAATTCCAAATCGAGGCGTTACGGTAAATTTATACGATGGCCACACATCGGGAGTAACGGCAAATTATGTATGCCCGAGCACCCCCGCGGATGATCCTATCCCGACACGCATCACAGTTACGGCTAAATTTTGTGACGATAGCCATATCAATGGTTGCTCGGGCAACATAGCTGAGTTCAGAGCTTATATTTACGACAAGAATTATATTCACTTTGGCGACAAAACTTTAGCCGACACCGCATCCGACATTACCGTGAGTTATTTTGGCAAAGGTTCTGCCAACTATCGCCAGAATCATGCGTTTATACAGCAATCTTATCAAGCGGCCGATGGCCAAAGTGGAAATCAAAAGGTCTATTTTGCCGCCGACGACCACAGCGCGAATTCTGCCACCCCTTTCATTACGAACAAAACTGCCGACCTTCTAAAGGTGGTTGCAGCAGAAGCATTCTTAAGTTCACCGACCATGATAAGAGACCTGGGCACTCCTGATCAGAGTATCGCACGTGTCGACGAAGAAGTTAGCGATACCGAACCGATGTTCAAATCGCGCCCTGAACTGCGCCCTATTTTTTCTGGCTTCAGCCCGCGCGAATTGATGGCGCCGAAGCCCCCGCAATAAAGCTTTAGCTTCGCCACTTTAGGATCGTGTCCTTCACCGGATTGGCGAAGGGGCGGGCTTCTGTCTGAGCACGCATAAACTCATTCTTCAGCTGCTGATACCAGCGCGCCTGCGTATCGGCATCGCGGATGAGCATAAGGTTCTGCTCATACTTCAAGCCATCCTGCTGCATCACCACAACGCCCTTATCCTGATTGAGGAAGCGCCGCGCAAAAATGCGCACCAGCGGTGCGAACAGCTTAAGCCAGCCAATGGTCGTATATATAGAGTGCGTAATCTCGGTTTCTGTCTCACTGATCGGCGTGACGCAGGTGAGGTTGCCGACGACATTCTTGCCGACGCGAATATGCTCAATGCGCACGCCCGGCAGCTGGAACGTGATTTCTGTCTCCGGCGCGCCACTAAGAATTTTATAGGCGAACGAATTTTTCGAGGGCTTGTGCCGCTTCATCGTGAAGCCGAGATACGACGGGCCAAACGCTTTCGCCTTCTCATGAATGGAATGGCGCGAACGCCACCACCATGAAGTGTGCACAAACGGACCATGCGCCGGGTCCATCAGGCCGATAAC
>DASTLS010000036.1:0-2553 GCA_035714725.1 Alphaproteobacteria bacterium
GCTCCCTCTTCAATCGTCATTTCATCGACCAGTCCACAAAGCAGCTGAAATCGCCGGCTGGTGAAGACCGTATCGATGCACATGAAATGGCACTCATCACGACGCTGATCGAAAAGTTCGAACACGCTCTGGCAGCCGAACTCAACCGCGCGCCGACTTATGTCGCTGAAAAGTGCGGCATTTACTCGACTTTTGATCTTGCCGAAAACGCGCAGCGCGTATTCAGCTCAAGCCTCCTCGAATTCATCCCCAGCGTTTCCCAAACCGAATTTAATGCAGCCGGCCGTGCTCTTGCTTTCGGCCTCGGTACTGCCGCCGCTATTCATATGATGCGCGCGATCGAAGTGACGCTGAAAGTCTATTACGAAGCATTCGCCGGCGCCGTCAGCGCCAAGACCGAGCGCAACTATGCGATCTATCTCAAGAAGCTCGCAGCACTCTCTGAAGAAGAGAGCGAAAAGAACCGTCCGGACAAACGCGTCGTGCAGATGCTCGCGCAAATCAAGGATCACTATCGCAATCCGCTGATGCAGGCCGAGAACAGCATTTCGGCTGAAGAAGCCACACAGCTGTTTGGTATGGCTAGCGCTCTCATTTCGCTCATGGCTGAGCAGATGGCAGCTATGCAAAAAAAAGGCGGTAAGGCCCCTAAATCGGGCCTCTCTAACGCAGCCCCGCTGACCGACGAAGAAGACGACATGTACGACTTCCGCATGTCGCAGGCCGGCTGATAGCTGTAATCCGAACGTCGTGCAGCCATGACCGACGATCCTCGTTTTTCCAAACCAACCGAGACCGTTCTCCAAATTATCAAGGAATGTGCGGGCGAAGTTCTTCGCTGTCCGCCCTATTTTCGTGGCGAGCCCGGTTGGAATCCGGGCAATGGCTCTCCGCACGCGCTGGATGTGCGCGAAAGATGGGAGTGCGCGGTCTATGTGGTGGCAGCCAACAGATCTCGTCGCCGCTGGTACCAAAGCGTTTATTCTGGCGATCCTAAGAAACAGTTGGCTGCTGAAAAGCACTTCATCGCGATCTCTGCGTTCACCCAACAGCCATGGCGTATTGTAGAGCATTGCTTGAAAGATGATGTCGTGCGTGAGGCAAGAACGGCCCAATATCCTTCCGAGGCCGCCAAGGTTTTTCGCAACGTCATAACGCGCATCGAGGCCAAGGTTCGCGCCCGGGTGAGAAGGGCCAGAAGCCTGAAAACATTGGCTCCCGGCAATTAACCGGGTAATTAAATCAACATTCTATTTAACTGAGTTATACTTTAGATTGACCCCATGAAAACTTTCGAAGGTGAACGCATCGCCAAACGTCTGGCGCGCGCAGGGATTTGCTCTCGCCGCGATGCCGAACGCTTGATTGAAGCCGGGCGCGTGAGCGTCAACGGCAAGGTACTGGAGTCGCCTGCTCTGAACGTCACCGATGCCGACAAGATCGTTGTGGACGGCAAACCGCTCACCTCAAAAGAAGAACCGCGCGTCTGGCGTTATCACAAGCCCGCGGGAACCATCACCACGCACAAAGACCCGCAAGGCCGTCCGACGGTATTCGAGAAAATGCCGCCCGAGATGCCGCGTGTCGTCAGCATCGGTCGCCTCGACTTCAATACCGAAGGCTTGCTGTTGATGACGAATGACGGCGCTATAGCGCGACATTTGGAACTTCCCGCCAATGCATGGCTGCGGCATTACCGCGTGCGCGTTTACGGCGGCGTCGACGAGAAGAAGCTGAAGAGCCTCGAGAAAGGCGTGACGATTTCCGGTATTCATTATGACGGCGTCAAAGCCACGCTTGATAAAGAACAAGGCGAAGGCAGCAATGTCTGGCTCAACGTCACGATCAAGGAAGGCAAGAACCGCGAAGTCCGCAAGATCATGGAACATATCGGCTTGCAGGTAACGCGCCTGATCCGCGTGTCTTTCGGCCCGTTCCAGCTCGGCAAATTGCCGCGCGGCGCTGTTGAAGAAGTGCCGCCGAAAATCTTGCGCGAAGCGCTCGGCAAATTCTTCAAGGATTTGAAAAACTGATGCGCATCACCGGTGGGACATTATCGGGCCGCAAGATCGAGCCGCCCTTGAGCATCACGACACGTCCGATGATGGATCGTGTGCGCCAAGCTCTCTTCAATATCCTTGCACATCATGAATGGGGCCCCGGCATCGGCGATGTTTTTAACGGTACAAATGTGCTGGATGCTTTCTGCGGCACCGGCGCACTTGGTTTCGAAGCCCTTTCTTATGGTGCTTCGCACGCAACCCTGTTCGACAAAGACCGGCAAGCCTTACAGATCGCAACAAAGAACGCCGCGAGCCTCGGTTTGCAAAAACAATGTAATATCGCATCAGCCGATACGCTCAATCCGCCGCGCGCGAATGAGACTTGCCAGCTTGTGTTTCTGGCACCCCCATATCGGAAGAATTTGATACCGCCGGCACTCGTGGCACTCGATGCAGCCGGATGGATTGCACCCCATGCCTTGATCATGGCGGAGACTGCGAAGAAAGAGACACTGGAACTGCCAGAAGGTTTTGAGATTGCCTTCTCACG
>DASTLS010000037.1:0-2214 GCA_035714725.1 Alphaproteobacteria bacterium
CTCTGCGCCTGCAGCTATCAGCACCACCAACTTTATCGATGCCGATCTTAAGAAGTTGGGGTTCGCGAATATTGCCCGCGAATATTTTTCGGCCGGAACGAAAGATTTTTCTGCACTGCTAACGAAAGCCAAGCAAATTCAGCCAAAAGTAATTTTTTGTGGCTGCTACAATATTGAAGGCGGGCTCATCGTTCGTTCGGCTCGTGCATCCGGAGTGACGCAGCCGTTTGTTAGCTGGGACGTATTTAATACGCCGGAAGTTTGGGAGATCACCGGTCCGGCAGGTAACGGCACGGTCTTTGTGTCCGATCCGCCTTTTGAAGGCATTCCTTCGGCAAAAGGATTGGTCACGTCATTGACGGCTGAGAAAGCCCAGCCGCAGACCTATCATTTCTATACGTATGCTTCGTTCCAGGTTCTTCAGCAGGCGGTAAAAGCAGCGCAGTCGCTCGATCCGCAAAAGGTGGCGGACGCCATTCGCAAGGGTCGTTTTGATACGGCCATCGGAGATATCAGTTACAGCCAGAATGGCGATCTGAAAGAAGCGAAGTACGAATTGTACATTCGCAAAGATAACCAGACAGTCCCGCTCAAAGAATAAGCGACCGAAGAATTAAGCCGCGTTTTCCCGGCGGACGAGGGTTCCGGCGATGAGGTCGCCATTCTCGAAGGTGAAGGGCTCGCCATAGCGGCGGGCCTTCGGTCCCGAAAGGCCGATGGTGTCGCAAACACAATCCGCCAGATTGTCGGCAGCGTTGATCGTGCCCCATGCGCGCGCCGCAGCGGCTGTCTTTGTGAGGTTACCCGGCAGCGTCATCAGCGATTCAAGGCGAACGGCGAGGGCTTCCGGCGTGAAGGCTTGTTCCGGGATGAGCCATGCGCCACCGGCTTCAGCCACGGCTTCGGCATTCGCGGTTTGCTCACCGGCATGACCGTGAGGGAAGGGAACAAGGATCGAGGGACGACCGATGGCGGTCAATTCCGCAATCGTCGAGCCACCCGAACGGCAGATCACGAGATGCGATGCCGCCATACGTTCCGGCACATCTTTAAAGAAGGTCGAAAGCTCGGCTTCGATGCCGGCACCGGCATAGAAGGACCGGGCGTTTTCAATATCGTCTTTGCGGCATTGCTGCGAAATCACGATACGGCGGCGGAGATGCTCCGGCATCAGTTGCAGAGCTTGCGGAACAACCTGACTGAACACGCGTGCGCCAAGACTGCCACCAAGAACGAGGATACGGACCGGACCGTCATCACCGATCGGCGTGTAAGGCGTGCCGCGAAGGCCCGCGAAAGACGGGCGAACAGGATTTCCGGTTTGCACAAGGCGCATGCTCGAGCCGCTCTTTAGGCCCGCGACATGCGGGAAAGATGTAGCAATAACAGTGGCCTTGCTCATCATCACGCGATTGGCGCGACCAAGCACGGCATTTTGTTCATGCAAGATAATCGGCACGCCCATCTGCGCAGCGCCATAAAGAGTTGGAACAGACGGATAACCACCGAAACCGACAACGGCGGCGGGATGAAGCTTGCGAAGGCGACGACGCGCTTGCATGACGCCAATACCCATCTCAACGATGCTGCGTGCCTTGCCGAAGATGCCTTTGCCGAGGCTGCTCGCGCGGGTGCGATAAACGGGGATTGGAAGATCGTCGCTGAATTTGCCGCCGCGCTGATCGGTCATCAAAACCACGCGCAATCCGCGTCCGAGAAGTTCGCGCGCCAGCGCTTCCGCCGGAAACACATGGCCACCGGTTCCGCCGGCAGCCAGGACGATCAGGGCTGATGGTTCGGTCATGGATGCTCTCCCAAAATCCTATATATCGTTCTGTCCGAATCGCTTGCGCGTCAAAGCAAGCAGCATACCCATTCCCAACGCCAACGCCCATAGCGACGATCCGCCGTAGGATATGAACGGCAGCGTCATGCCCTTGGCGGGCATCAGGCGCAGGGTCGAAGCCATATTAATGATGGCTTGCAGTCCAAATTCGATCAAAAGTCCGCTGACCGCAAGCACAATAAAGAGGTTGTTCTCGTTTTTCAGGCGGTTAAAGCCTCTTAAAACTACGAAAGCAAACAGGGCCACGATCAGAAGACACCAGATCAGGCCTAGCTCTTCGCCGGCGACTGCAAATACAAAGTCGGCATGAGCGTCGGGGATCGACATTTTAACAGTGCCCGCACCGGGCCCTGTGCCGAGGAGGCCGC
>DASTLS010000038.1:0-9111 GCA_035714725.1 Alphaproteobacteria bacterium
TGTTCATCTAATTTTAGCAAGTTTTGTCGAATAATAGTGGTTTCAAAGACCCCATCCGTTTTCGTCTCCCGAGGTTGATCGTGCGCCATCCTTACTATGAAGCCGTCCTTCTGATCGAACGCGTCCACCGCCATTTCCTCGAAGTGGTGAAGAGCGACCTTGATCGTCAGGGCATTCAGGATATCAACAACGTTCAGACGCTGATCCTCTACAATATTGGTCAGGATGAAATGACCGTCGGTGAATTAACCGCGCGCGGCTATTACCTCGGCTCCAACGTTTCGTACAATGTGAAGAAGATGGTCGAGAACGGCTATCTTGCCCAAGAACGCTCGCCGCATGACCGCCGCTCGGTGCGCGTCAAACTGTCGGACAAAGGTTTGGCTCTCCATAAGAAGATGGGCGAGCATTTCGAGAAGCAGGTTGCGTCGCTCCAGACCACCGGCATCACGAACGACGAACTCAACAAAGGCAGTGAAATCCTGAAGAAGCTGGAACGCTTCTGGACCGGGATGATCAATTATTCCGGCGGTTAATGGGGGCGGTTAAAGCTTAGCCCGCCTTCGCCCATTCTTCTTCCGATATCTCGTAATTCCCGAATGTGTGCTGGACATCGTCATTGTCCTCGAGCGCATCAAGCAACTTGATCAATTGCTGCGCGTTGTCGCCTGAGATTGGCACAGGGCTTTTCGGTTTCCAGACCAGCTTCGCATTTTCCGGCTCACCGAACTTGGCTTCGAGCGCATTGCGCACTGGGCCGAAATCCTCAACCGTTGTCGTGACATCGTGAGACTGAGATCCGGATTCGACATTATCGCCGCCGGCTTCGATCACAGCCTCGAGCATCGCATCGGCTGAAGCAACCTTAGCTAGAAACGTAATTTCACCGACGCGATCGAACATGAAAGCGACTGAGCCGGTTTCACCGAGATTACCGCCCATCTTGCCGAGCGCGGTGCGAAGTTCAGACGCCGTACGTGCGCGATTGTCCGTGAGTGCTTCGATCATAAGGGCGCAGCCACCGGGGCCGTAAGCCTCGTAACGCATTTCTTCGTAATTGGCGCCGTCGCCACCGCCGGGCTGGCCCGAGGCAATCGCGCGTTCGATACGGTCGCGCGGCATGTTGTTCTTGCGCGCATCGATGATCGCAGCGCGAAGGCGTGGATTGGCAGCGGGGTCCGGCATACCAAGCTTGGAGGCAACGACGATTTCACGCGCCAGTTTATTGAAGACTTTCGCCTTCTTCGCACCTTCTTTTTCCTTCTGGTGCATAACGTTCTTGGAATGGGAATGGCCAGCCATATCTCTCTCGCTTAATGATTTAGGGCTTTTCTAGCGCTTCGACATAATCGAGATCAAGCCCATGTGTTTCGCGCAGACCAGATAATGCCCAGAAACCCCCGATATACAAAACCACACCGATAGCGGCAGCGGCATTGGTGAAACTCATGGCGCTTTGCAAAAACTGAAACGCAAAGATCATCGGTATTGAGAATGCACGCAGGAAATTAGCCATTAAAACTGTGGTCGTAGCACGGATATTCGTGCCGAAACTCTCTGCCGTTGCCCCATTGAACAAAGCCCAGCCACCGCCGGAAATACCGACAAGGCATGAGATGATATAAAACTGGACGTCTGTGAATTTAAGATGCGGACCGACCAGAAGATAAAATGGAAATACAACACATCCGATTACCAGAATGATGGCGAGCGCCTTGCGCCGTCTGCCAAATTTATAACTCAGCGTGCCGCAAGCGATAGTCCCGATAGCTACGCCGATATAGAACACCATGAGGGAGGTCTTTTGATTAAAGACTTCTCCCGATCTCAACACATAGCGGCTGAGTTCTGCTGAGAAGAAATTCAGCAAGAACCAGCAATAGGTCAGCGGCAATCCCATAACGACACAGCGCAAAAATGCGAACGCTTGTTTGGATTGCGATAGCACCCGCCATGAATTGTGCGCCGTTTTTTGCTTAATAGTTTTAAGAAAGAGCGTCGGCTCAAGAAGTCTGACGCGCAAGACAAAGAGCAGGAAACCCAGAACACCGGCAATGACATACGTTATACGCCATGGCTCGAACATCGCGATCACAACCGCAGAGCAAGCACCCAAACCGCCAAACGCCGCTACATAGGCAATCCCCAGATCTCGGCGGCGTGCGGACATCAATTCAGCAATGAGCGTAACGGCGACGCCCGTTTCGCCGGCCAATCCGAAACCGGTGAACCAACGCAACCATGCATAAGCAGCGAGGTTGTGAACCATGCTGCATGCCAGCGTGCCGATTGAATACATCAGGATCGAGCCGTAGAGAGCCTTGATCCGCCCGAAGCGATCACCAAGCCAACCCCACAGGAACGCGCCCATGATCATGCCAAGCATCTGGGCGTTCAGAATATAGCCGCCGATGACGGCCATCCGGTCAGCCGGAACGCCAAGTTCCGTCAGGCTTGGGACGCGAAGAACGACAAAAAGTTGGATGTCGAAAACATCAATAAAATAGCCGAGCGCACAAACTATAATAGCGCGGCGAAGACTAGATGTAGCGGCAGATGAGGCCATGTACCGAGCTTACACGTTAAACGTTAGGAATGAAAATCTTACCCTGCAAGTATGTCACGGCTTCTCCCGCCATGAAGACGCGATCGCCTTTAAGCTCGCAATGGAGTTCACCGCCGCGCGCTGAGACCTGGCGCGCAAACATCTTGGTTTTACCGAGCTTTTTGGCCCAATAAGGCACAAGCGTACAGTGGGCCGAGCCTGTTACGGGATCTTCATCGATGCCGATGCTGACACAGAAGAAACGGCTGACAAAATCACAATCCTTGCCGGGCGCCGTAACAATGACCCAACGCAGCTGACCTTCATGGCGAACTTTCAGCAAGTTATGAAAATCGGGCTTCATGTTGCGGACAATGTCTTCGTTCTCATAAACAAAAACGAGATCGCGTGACACCCCACAATAAAGCGGCTGAGGACTACCTAAAGCCTCCACGGCACCTGCGGGAATGGCACAAGCCTCAGGCGCGCGGGCAGGAAAATCTAATACAAGCTGATTATTATCGCGACGAACATGGAGATCGCCGGCTTGGCGCGTATGGAAAAGGATTTCAGAACCTGCATGCCCTAAATGATTGAACAGCACATGCGCGGCGGCCAAAGTCGCATGGCCGCATAAATCGACTTCTTCCGCAGGCGTAAACCAACGCAATTCGAAATTTGAGCCGCGCGGCACGAAAAAGGCCGTTTCAGAAAGATTATTTTCCATGGCGATGGCCTGCATCACGGCATCCGGCAGCCATTCTTTCAGAGGACAGACAGCTGCAGGGTTGCCGCCGAACAAGCGGCTGGTGAAAGCATCAACTTGATAGATATCGAGCTGCCGCATGGGCACCATCTTCACACGTTAAATTTGAAATGGAACACATCGCCGTCATGGACGATATAATCCTTGCCTTCCTGTCTTAATTTGCCCGCGTCGCGTGCGCCGGCTTCGCCGTTGTTCGAGACGTAATCGGCATAGGCGATGGTTTCGGCCTTGATGAAGCCACGCTCGAAATCGGTATGGATGGCGCCCGCGGCTTCCGGCGCTGTTGCGTTACGACGCACGGTCCATGCGCGCGCTTCCTTAGGGCCGACTGTGAAGAAGGTCAGAAGATCAAGGCGACGATAACCGGCGCGGATGATCTTATTGAGGCCCGGCTCTTCGAGACCCAATGACGACAAAAATTCTTTTTTGTCGTCAGGGCTTTCGAGAATAGCGACTTCGGATTCAATTGCCGCTGTAATAACAACGCTTTCGGTGCCTTCGGCTTTTGCTTTAGCTGCGACTTTTTCGGACAGCGCATTACCTTTGGCGGCATCGCTTTCGCCGACATTAGCGACATAAAGCACCGGCTTAGACGTCACGATCTGCAACTGGCGCAGGATCTCTTTTTTCGGCGCATCGAGCGAGGGCAAAATCATGCGCGCAGGCTTGCCGTCTTGCAGCAGCTTAATGACAGGCTCCATCACCGCGATCTGTTCGTTGGATTCTTTATCGCCGCCTTTGGCTTTCTTCTGCGCATTCGCAAGGCGTTTCTCGAGGCTGTCGAGATCGGCGAGCATGAGTTCTGTTTCTACAATTTCAGCATCGCGCACGGGGTCAACCGAGCCCTCAACGTGCGTGACGTCGCCGCCTTCAAAGCAGCGCAGCACATGGATGATGGCATCGACCTCGCGGATATGAGCGAGGAACTGGTTGCCAAGGCCTTCGCCTTTGGCAGCGCCGCGTACAAGACCGGCGATATCGACGAATTCCAGCTGCGTCGGCACGATCTTCGCCGAGCTTGCGATAGCAGCCAGTTTATCGAGACGCTCGTCAGGAACAGACACGCGCCCGACATTGGGCTCAATCGTACAGAACGGATAATTTGCCGCCTGCGCTGCTGCCGTTGCCGTCAGCGCGTTAAAAAGCGTCGATTTGCCGACGTTGGGCAGGCCTACGATGCCGCAATTGAAACCCATGATGACTTCCTATTTCAGGCCGCCGAGGAATTCGGCAAGGCCACTTATAAATTTTTCGACCGGTGGCGCAACAGCCTCCAGATCATTCTTAGAGAACTTTCCAAGCACATGGCCCGAGACCATCTCACGGTCGCCGGGATGCCCGACACCAATGCGCACACGCCAATAATCCTGACCGATATGCTGGTCGATGGATTTGAGGCCGTTATGCCCTGCAGCACCGCCGCCCTTTTTCGTACGCAACTCACCGATCGGCAGATCGATCTCGTCATGGAACACGACGACTTGCGCGGGTGTAAGTTTATAAAACCGCATCGCCTCGCCGACGCTTTCGCCTGACAAATTCATATAGGTTTCAGGCTTCAGATAAAGAACGTCATGAGCGCCGATTTTACCGGAGGATAGCTGGCCTTTGAACTTGCTCTTCCACGGCATAGCGCCGTTCTCGCGCGCGATCACATCGACGGTCATAAAACCGATATTGTGCCGCGTACCGGCATATTCCTCGCCGGGATTGCCGAGACCAACGATAAGGTGGCTGGGATTTGGCATCGCGAAAGAGGACGGGGCCGGAACTGGTCAGTTTGCCTGAACCAATCCCGGCGTCCGAACTCGATCCTTACTTCTTGCCTTCGGGCTTCTTGGCATCGGCCGCTGGAGCAGCCTTGCCACCGGCAGCCGGAGCCGCCGCACCAGCCGCAGGCGCTGCTGCACCGGCAGCTGCACCTTCCGCAGGAGCCGCACCATCGGCAGGAGCCGCTGCTGCGGTCGCTGCTGCTGCAGCCTTGGCTGCTGCTTCTTCCTGTTCGGCGCGAATTGCCGACGGAACCGCGATGGTCGCGATGGTGAAGTCTTTTTCGTGGGTCGTGAGCTTGACGCCTTCTGGCAGCTTGACGGCTGACAAATGGATTGCGTCGTTGATGTTGAGACCTTCCAGGCTGACTTCGAACTTGGCCGGGATCTTGTCAGGCGAGCACGAAACTTCGATTTCGTGATGCACGATGTTGAGCGTACCACCGCGCTTAATGCCCGGCGATTTGTCGGAGTTGAGGAACGCGACCGGAACGGCAACACGAACCTTGGTGCTGGCCGAAACGCGCAGGAAGTCGACATGCAGCGGACGGTCGCTGACGGGATCATACTGCACATCGCGCGGCAGAACGCGGTGCTTCTTGCCGGCAACGTCGAGATCGAACAGCTGGGTGAAGAAACCGGCGACTTCAAGCTGGCGGCTGAGCAGGATGGAATCCATCGTGATCATGACAGGCGCTTGCTTGTCACCGTAAATAACGGCGGGGACGCGGCCCGAACGGCGAACAGCTGCTGCTGCGCCTTTGCCTGCGTTGTCGCGCGCTTCAGCGGCGAGTGTTTTGATTTGTGCGCTCATAGTTATCTTCCTCTAGTTATTGCCAACGATCGGTGAGGAAGATGAGACGTGTCCCCGCGGCCTTGCCCTAACATGGGTGGCGGCGTGAACTGCGGTCCCCTTGCCTTTCGCAATCGTATTGCGTTTGTTTCATCCGGCCAGCCTCCAGGGGTGCATGGCCACGGGCGTTTCAATAGCGGTTTTGGGCCGCAAATCCAAGGAAAAAGAAGCCTTTTATTACCGCACATTAGCCGTTAATGCGAACGCTCAAGCCGTGGCGAAAATCGGATTTTTCGAAAACCAGAGCGGAGCGTGCTTATGGCACGTGAGCACCGGATTGGAGAAAAAGCCGATTTACAGACCGGCTTCAGCGTTCGTTAGCCGAAGAGGCTGGAAACCGAACGTTCTTGGCTGATACGCACGATGGCTTCGGCCAAAAGCGGAGCAATCGTGATCGGCTTGATCTTCTTCGATGCAGCCACGCCCGGCGTTGCCGCGATGGAATCCGTAGCAACCAGCGTCGTGAGTGGCGAAGCTTCGATACGCGCAACGGCTTCACCCGAAAACACACCGTGCGTGACATAGGCCGAAACCGACTTGGCACCCGCATCTTTGAGTGCCTTGGCTGCATTGCAGAGCGTGCCGGCGCTATCGACGATATCGTCGACCATGATGCAATCACGGCCGTCGACTTCACCGATGATGTTCATGACTTCGGATTCACCGGCGCGTTCGCGGCGCTTATCGATGATGGCGAGATCGGCATCCAGGCGTTTGGCAAGCGCGCGGGCACGAACCACGCCGCCGACGTCCGGCGAAATAATGGTAAGGCCTTCCGGCAATTTGCCGTGGACCGAAAGCGTGTCCTTGATATGACGGACGAAGACAGGCGCTACATATAGATTATCGACCGGAATATCGAAGAAACCCTGAATTTGGCCGGCATGTAGATCAAGCGTCAGAAGGCGGTTAGCGCCGGCAACGGTGATTAGATTGGCAACCAGCTTGGCGGTAATCGGCGTGCGCGGACCTGTTTTGCGGTCCTGACGGGCATAACCATAATAGGGAACAACAGCAGTGATGCGGCGCGCGCTCGAGCGGCGCAAAGCATCGATGGTGATCAACAACTCCATCAAACTGTCATTGGTCGGGTACGAAGTCGGCTGAATGACGAAGGTATCTTCGCCGCGAACATTTTCCATCACTTCAACGAACACTTCCATATCGGCGAAGTGGCGAATGCTGGCTTGTGCGAGAGGAATACCGAGATTTTGTGCAATAGCTTCGGCGAGTGGCCGGTTGCTGTTTCCTGCAATCAGTTTCATCGTCGATCCTTTGGGCCATGCCCGTAATGGTCGTTACAACAGCAATATCATCGGCTTAAGACTGTCGATGCTATAACAGTCCACAGATGGCCTGTAAATAAGAGAGAAGAAGTTACCTTTTCAGGGGCGTCTTTAAGGCGTTTTCTTCATATGGTTAAGAGGTGAGCACCACCTATATATAGACGCATCCTCTACGCCCCTTGCCTGAGACAGTTCGGGCGCGATAAAAAATCGCCCACGATATGATCCTCTCGATTTTTGACGGCTATCGCTCAAGGCGTAATTCGCTTGACCACTTTTCCACAGGCAGCTATTAGTCGCGCCCTTGCGCTTTTAAAAGCGCCAAACAGAATTTTAGGACGAAAGCAGACATGGCAACACATAAGTCATCCGAAAAGCGCGCACGCCAAACAATCAAGAAGACTGCGGTCAATCGCGCTCGCCGCTCTACCATTCAAAATCTCATCAAGGCTGTTGAAGTCGCTGTTGCGAACAAAGATGCCGACGCTGCCGTAAAGGCACAGCGCGCAGCTGAATCCGCGCTCGCACGCGGCGCAGGCCGCGGCACGTTGCACTGGAAAACAGCATCGCGCAAAGCATCGCGTCTTTCCGCACGCGTCAAGTCATTGAAGAAGGCGAAATAAACCGTCTTCCTAAAGTGGTTTCTGAAGACTCTCGCGGAAGCGGATGATTCAAGAAACTGAAACAAAGAAGTTACCAATTTTTTTCGCCGCACATCTTCACTGAGTGCGGCGAAATTTTTTTCAGAGAAAATTTTTTAACGACAAAAAAGTTTGAAGAAAAATTTTTCGCGCACGAATTTTTCTTTTTTCATCCGTTCATGCTTCAGTCTCTAGACAAGCTCTGCAAATTTGATCTAATGTCTTTTCTTCACCGCGATGTTGTTTTCAACTGTGATGGATACAGAGCAGATGCTGAGTTTCTCAAAATCAGATACCATGCCGATCCATTGCGCAAACAAACGCAGCGCTCCTCTCTCAACAAGTTCTTGAAGTAAACATAAACAATAACGGCGAGACACTTTACGTGTTTATCGCTTGTGGCTTTTTTGTGTTTTTAAGCGAGACGATTTGAAGAAACGGGGTTCTAATGAAGGCGCAGGCAGTACTTCTTTCGCACGACGATCAACACACAGAGCAAGTGTTGGAACCGCAAGCCGCCTGGCAGCAGTTGCGCACGATGTTGCGCGAACGTTTTGGTGAAACAGCATTCCGTCGTTGGCTCGAGCCCGTCACAGGCTCCGTTGAAACCGAAGCCGAAGGTGGCCCTGCCCTTACTTTATCTTTGCCGACGCGCTTTATGCGCGATTGGGTTGAGGCCCATTATGGCGACACAATTCGTACGCTCTGGCGCCAGGTTGCCCACGGCCTACGCGTCGATTTCCTCGTTGTTTCACCGCTGAACAAGGCTCCCGAAGCCAAGGAAATTGCTCCTGAAATTGCAACACCGGTTGCCGCACCTCTCATCAATGAAGATATGGGTACAACGCAGCTAGGCTCTCTCCCCAGCATTACAGCACCCGATCTTGATCCGCGTTTCACGTTTGAAAACTTCGTCGTCGGTAAATCGAACGAGCTTGCTTATGCCGCTGCACGTCGCGTTGCCGATACCGAAACGCCGACTTTCAATCCGCTGTTCCTCTATGGCGGCGTCGGTCTCGGCAAAACGCATTTGATGCACGCCATCGCCTGGCACATCCGCAAAAATTATCCGAACCGTCGCGTCATCTATATGTCGGCTGAAAAGTTCATGTATCAGTTCGTCCGCGCGCTGCGTTACAAGGACACCGTCGCATTCAAGGATCAGTTCCGCTCGGTCGACGTTCTCATGATCGACGATGTGCAATTCATCGGCGGCAAGGACACGACGCAGGAAGAATTTTTCCACAC
>DASTLS010000039.1:0-1909 GCA_035714725.1 Alphaproteobacteria bacterium
TGCTGATCATACCGGCGCTTTGAACAACGGCGGCTATCTGAATGACACAGACACCGAGTTTGCTTATCAGGCGATCGCCGGTGTTTCCGCTCAGCTCGATCCGAACTGGGCTCTGACTGCCGACTATCGCTACATTGCGACGACCGATCCGAAGTATGCCGTCACAACCGGTGGCAGCGCTCACACGGATAATGAATCGCACAACATCGTTCTCGGCGTTCGCTACAGCTTCGGCGCTGCTCCTGCGATGGCGGCTCCCGCTCCGGCTCCTCGCCCAATGGCGAAGGCTGCTGCGAAGCCTGTTGTTGCTCCTGTTCCGCAGAGCTACATGGTGTTCTTCGACTTCAACAAGTCGGACATTACACCTGAAGCGAAGCGCATCCTGGCCTCTGCTGCTCAAGACTATAAGAGCGGCGGCGTGATCAAGATCGTTGTCACCGGCCACACCGACACCGTCGGCACCGACAAGTACAATCAAGGCCTCTCTGAGCGCCGCGCAGCCGCTGTTAAGGCGGAAATGGCGAGCCTCGGTGTTGACTCGCAGGTTATCGCGACTGTCGGTGACGGCAAGAAGGGTCTTCTCGTTCCGACCGCTGATGGCGTTCGCGAAGCGCAGAACCGCCGCGCTGAAATCGTGTTCGACAAGCAATAAACGTCGATCGCTTATTAAAAACGCCGTACCGCAAGGTGCGGCGTTTTTTCTTGCCTGAAAGCGCCGTTAGCGCGAGAACAGGGCCGTTCACCCGGAGCCCTATATATGAGCCAGTCATTTCCTAACGTACGTCTGCGCCGTTTGCGCAAAACCGAAACGCTGCGCCAGCTGGTGCGCGAGACATCCGTCAGCGTCAACGACCTGATCTATCCGATTTTCGTCGATGAAGGCATCGACGCACCGCAGCCCATTACCTCCATGCCCGGTATTTCGCGCGTGCCGGAGAAGAAGCTCGCTGAAGAAATCAAAGCCATTAAGGCCGAGGGCATCAAAGCCGTGATGCTGTTCGGCGTCTCGCATCATAAGGATGCGACCGGCAGCGACACGATGAAATCGGATGGTTTGCTTGCCCGTATGATCAAGCGTGCGAAAGATGCCGCGCCTGAAATGGCTATCATCTCGGACACATGTTTCTGCGAATATACCGATCACGGCCATTGTGGCGTGATCGACGGCGACCATGTTCATAACGATATGACGCTCGAGAATCTCGCCAAGCAATCTGTTGTCGCTGCGAAAGCGGGTGCCGATATCATCGCGCCCAGCGCCATGATGGATGGGCAGGTGGCTGCTATCCGCAAGGGTCTGGATAGCGCCGGGTTTCACGATACGCCGATCATGGCGTACTCATCGAAATTTGCATCGAGCTTTTATGGTCCGTTCCGCGCTGCCGCCGGGTGCGATTTGAAGGGCGACCGCAAAACCTATCAGATGGATCCGATGAACGGCCGTGAGGCGTTGCTGGAATCCATGATCGACGAGGCCGAAGGCGCCGACATGCTGATGGTCAAGCCGGGCCTGCCTTATATCGATGTGCTGGCAAAACTGCGCGAGCGCACTCTTCTGCCGCTCTCGATCTATCAGGTGAGCGGCGAGTATGCGATGATCAAGTTCGCCGCAGCTGCCGGCGCGCTCGATGAAAAACGCGCAATCCGCGAGACGCTCGGTTCGATGAAGCGGGCAGGGGCCGACCTCATCATCACCTATTTCGCCCGCGAGATCGCACGCGAAGGTTTTTAAGGCTTAATCGCTTTAAATTTGTCGGTGGCTTCCAGTAAAGCCGAGCGGATGCCGGGCTCGAGCGCCGAATGGCCTGCATTCGGGATGATGCGGTAAATCGCTTCCGGCCAAGCGCGGTGAAGTTCATCAGCCGCAATTGCCGGGCAAATCACGTCATAGCGGCCTTGCACGATAA
This sequence comes from Alphaproteobacteria bacterium, assembly GCA_035714725.1. Classification (GTDB taxonomy): domain Bacteria; phylum Pseudomonadota; class Alphaproteobacteria; order UBA9219; family UBA9219; genus JAATFY01. The sequence goes on from DASTLS010000039.1 coordinate 1,908, forward strand.
AG
>DASTLS010000040.1:0-6359 GCA_035714725.1 Alphaproteobacteria bacterium
CGTCGGGCGGGCATCGAGAAGATCGACGCCGGTCCCAAGGGTGCTGTTCTCGCATTCCATAAGGATAAGTTTGCGAAGCCGGAGCGTCTTATCGCATGGCTTACGACGCAGGGCGGCACGGTCAAGATAAGGCCGGATCATAAGTTGGTTCTCCTTCGGGCTTGGGAGGACGCGGCACTGCGCCTTCCAGGGATGAAGAAAACACTGAACGAGTTAGCGACGATGGCTGCTTAGGCTGCGGTGAGTGCCTGGACTGGTCCAGATACCGGATGCTGTTGCACGCGCCTAATAGCCTCCATCGGGACATCAAAAGTCCATGTGGTTCCATGCTTCACGTCAGATGGGCGTAAGCTGTATTCCACATTTCCGTATGGGCCAGGTTTTCCTGATGTTACTTCATGATCGAGGGGTATGAACTTACCCTTTTCATCTTCGACACCATGATGCTTTTGGATTTTGCCTGTTTCATTCATGCGTTCAAAGCGATGACGGCCAATGCCAGCAGATGATGTGCCGTCATGGAAGCGGTAGTCGCTTGTATCATATTGAGGTTGAGGTGCGCGCTCGCCAGAAACTTGCTTTTCCGCAAGCGTGAAGAGGCGAACTGCAAAAACATCCGGGCCGACTTTAATCTTGGCTTTGCCGTGCGCATCGACGGTCACAGGAACAACATCCCGTCTCCTTGTGTTCACAACACGGAGCTTAAAAGCCGTATCATCAACGCTGCGCAGCTCGGCATAAATATTCACGTCTCTACTCCCAAAAATTAATTGTTTATCGTTGGAAGCAAGTTCTAGAGATGTTTTGGGGCGAGATTATGACGGAATGGGAAAAATCCTATGATTTTTCCTAGGAAATCCGCCATTTCTGGTTAAGATTTCTACCTGTTGCGTTTTTGCACGTCGAAGATCTTCGCGGCCTTCGCCGGATCGATCCACCAGCCATCGACAACTTCGAGGCCGTATTTCGGTGCAATCGCGGGTTGCGCAAACATATCCCAGTACGCGATGCGATATGTGCCGATATGCCATTGCGGAATGACGTAGTAATTCCAAAGCAATACGCGATCAAGTGCATGCGTGATGGTAACAAGGTCTTCGCGGCTATTCACATGCACGAGCTTATCGATCAGCGCATCCACGACAGGATCGCGCACGCCGATGAGATTGCGGCTGCCCTTAACGTCCGCCTTATTCGAGGCCCAGTAATCATACTGCTCGTTGCCGGGCGAGAGAGACTCGCCGAACACCGTGATCGTCATGTCGAAATCGAAGTCGTCGAGGCGATTTTGCATCTGCGCCGTATCGACAATGCGGAAGGTCGCCTGAACGCCGAGGCGCTCGAGGTTGCGGAGGAACGGTTGCACCCAACGCTCGAACATCGGTTCGGCATCGATGATCTCGAATGTGAAAGGTTTGCCTTCGGCATTGACCAGCTTGCCGTCTTTCAAATTCCATCCGGCGGCTTTCAGCAGTTCGGTCGCTTTCCGCATATTTTCGCGATTGTCGCCGCTGCCGTCGGTCGTCGGCACTTTGAATTCTTGGGTGAAGACGGCGTCAGGGATTTTGCCCTTAAACGGCTCGAGGATTTTTAGCTCAGCCGGTGAGGGCAGACCCGTTGCTGCCAGCTCCGAGTTATCGAAATAGCTCTTGGTGCGGGTATAGGCGCCATAAGCCGCATTCTTGTTCGACCATTCAAAGTCGAAGGCATAGCCAAGAGCCTCACGCACGCGCGGATCTTTGAAAATGTCGCGGCGGGTGTTGAACACAAATGCTTGCATACCCGCCGGCAGTTCATTCTTCAGTTCCTGCCGCTTGATCAGGCCCTGTTTCACAGCGGGCGTGTTGTAATCCAGCGCCCAGTGCTTGGCGATATTTTCAAAGCGATAGTCGTAGCGTCCGGCGAAGAACGCCTCGAGTGCTACGGTCGCATCGCGGTAATAATCGTAATGGATGCTGTCGTAGTTATAGCGGCCCTTATTGACCGGCAGGTCTTTCGCCCACCAATCTTTCACGCGGGCGAAGGTGATACTGCGGCCCTGTTGTAAATCGCCGATTTTGTAAGGACCGCTGCTCATGATGGATGCGTCGAGCGTCGTCGCGCCGAAATCTTTGCCTGTCCAATATTTCTTCGACAATACGGGCAGCTCGCCCATGATCAGCGGCAATTCGGTGTTCGTCGTGTCCTTGAATGTGAATTTGACTTCGCGATCGCCGATTTTCTCAGCCTTCACAACATCTTTGTAATAGCTGCGATAAGAGGGATGACCTTTGTCGCGCAAAGTTTCGAACGAAAAGATCACGTCATCCGGCGTGATGGGCGAGCCATCCCAGAATTTTGCTTCCGGGCGAAGTTTGTAAGAAACCCAGCCGCGATCGGGCGCAACTGTGACAGTCTCCGCAACCCAGCCATATTGGCTGAATGGTTCATCCAGCGAACGGATCATCAGCGTTTCGAAGAGCGCACCCGCGCCATCGGCGCTGACACCCTTTAGCGTGAAGGGATTGATTGTGTCGAACGTGCCGAGCCCTTCAAGGCGAATTTGGCCGCCTTTCGGAGCATCGGGATTCACATATTCAAAATGCTGGAAATCGGCGGGATATTTCGGCGCGCCGTGAAGGGCAAGGCCATTGTTGGCTTGCTGGGCGTGCGCGGGCAGCGCCAGAAGCGCGAGGAGAACGAGCCAGAGAGTGCGTTTCATTATTTCCTGAGGTGCAGGAGGTCGACGAGATTTTGCCAGCGATGCGAGGAGAGAAGTTGGGCGTAAACGAGGCCGAGCCAGCCCTTGCGGCGCCAGTCGAGGAGAATATTGTCAGGGAGCGCATCAAAGCGCTTCGGATCGATGACGAGGAAGCCGCTGAGCTGCAGCTTTGTGCCGTCGCGGACATCGATCTGCGCGTCGTTTGGAACGAGCAGATCAAATTCCTTGAGTGCTTTCACGAATTCATCAGTCGCATCGCCTTGCTGGCGAAGGGCGGCGCAGAATTCCATCGCGCTCTTGGTAAACGCGCTCGGTTGTTCGCCTTCGAACAAGGCGTATTCGCCCTGATCGCCGAACATGTCGCTCTTCTCATCGATGCAGAGGACGAATTGCTTCTGCTCCGGGTCATCCATCAGGATGAAAGGATAGCGCCGGACGTAAGCGGGCAGATACGCGCCGTTCAGCCAACGGCCGTCTTTATCGAGGAACAGGTTGCTATCATTCTTGAGGCCAACAACGGCGGCTGGAATCGGCATCGGACCCGACGCAAAAACGATCGGATAGTAGGCCGCGGCCATCGGAAATTCATCGACCAGCAACGGAATAGCGTTGGTCTTGGCGGTAAAGCGGAAATGGGTCGGGCGCGACAGGCGCAGCTTGCCGTCTTTCGCGCGGTCTAGAGGACGCGGCGATTCATAAAACATCGGCATCGCGGCTTCGGGTGCTTTCTGTTGCGGTGCGGACGACATAAAAACTCCTCTGAAATGATTTGCAAAAACTATCAGGCTTTTATGAAGAAATCCAGCACCCTAAAACGTCACGACACGCCCCGGAAACCAGTGCCGGCCTTGGCGATCTTCGATTTCGACCAGCCATGAATCGGGATCGCCTTTTGCCTGTTGGTCGAGGTAACGCTCAGCGTCCGCTTCCTTCATCGGGTCGGTGCGGCTGACGGGATTCCAAACCAGCTCGTCATCAAAACGAATTTGAGTCAGCACCCGCGCGGTGCCGTCGAGGTTATTGATTTTGAGAACGACAGTGCCGTAATTGCTGTCGCCACGGCGGCGGATAACGATTGGAACGCCCTCGCGAGCTGCAATGCGGATTTGGGCGCTGATCAGCAGCTCCGTCGGAAGACGGCCATCTTCGTCGATCATTCTTCGGCACCGACCGTGGCTTCATCGAAGATCATGTCTTCATCGTGCACTTCAACGCTGCGACCGTGCCCAAGCGCCATGACCGAGACATCGCCGCGTTCGAGAATGGCGTAATCGCTCTTGCTATCTGCTTCGGGTGTTTTCTCGACCAAAGTTTGCCAATAGTAACTTTGGTTGCGCTTGTCTTCGCGTTTTTCGATATGAATTCCGGTGATGTTCTTTTTGCTCTGCGTAGCCCAGGCAAAGCCACTGATATCTTTCGCGTCACGATCGGGAATGTTGATGGAAAGACAGGTATCTTTCCTCCAGCCATGGGCGAGGAAATGATTGAGCATCTTCGGCACAATGATTTTTGCGGAATCCCAGCGCACTTTCTGCCGTGAGACGCAATCCATGCTGATTGCAATCGCCGGAATGCCGAGTAGCAATGATGTAAATGCCGCACCGAGTGTACCGGAGAGGCTAACTTCATCACCGATATTGGCACCGGCATTAATGCCGGAAAGGATAAGCGAAGGCTTTTTGTCGCCCATGAGGGAGTTTACGGCAAGACCGACGCAATCGCCCGGCGTTCCGGTTACAGCCCAACGGCGCTCGCCGCGCGGCCATGCGCGCAAGGGCTCATGCAAGGATATGCTTTGCCCGGTGCCGCTTTGATCATGCTCCGGTGCCGCGATCCAGATTTCATCGGCGAAATTCTTCGCGACTTCAGCGAGCGTGGCGAGGCCGGGCGCGTCGAAGCCATCGTCATTGGTGAGCAAAAGCCGGGGCAGGCGAACAGGTGATTTCATGGCTTAAATATAATGCGTTTCAGGGGTTAAATATATGACCCTGAGAATTACATTTTCCGCATAAAAATCAAGCCATGATCGCCGGTTTTACAACCAAAGCCTCAGGATTGCGCCAGAGCTGCAGCTTTCTATAGAGCGTCGAAGGGCTGACTTCGAGCAAGGCGGCCGCTTGTGTGATGTCGTGCCGGGTAAATTCAAGCGCATGCATGATCGCCTCTTTTTCTGCGATCCAGAGCGGCTTCACGGAGTCCGAAGATTTGAAATCGACCAGGACCAGATCATGTATTTCCTTTGGCTTGCTCTCTTGAACAAAACGCTGAAGGTTGTGAGGCAGCATCCGCTCCGTGACCATTGAGCCCTCGTTCAATACTACGACATTGCGAATAACGTTCTCGAGTTGCCGCACATTGCCGGGCCAATCATAGCGCCTAAACAGCCGCAAAACGTCGGGCGAGAAGCCGGTGAAGTGCTTGCCTTCCTCAACATTAAACCGCGCGAGGAAATGCTGGGCAAGCATCAGAACATCTTCGTCGCGGTCGCGGAGTGCGGGCATTTCGATCGGCAAGACGTGCAGACGGTAATAGAGATCTTCGCGCAAACGGCGGCTTTCAATCTCGATCAACGGGTCGCGATTGGTTGCAGCGATGATGCGGACATCGGCAAATTCAGTGCGGCTACTGCCGACGGCGGTAACTTCGCCGCTCTGCGCAAAGCGCAGCAGCTTTGCTTGCATATCTATCGGCATTTCGCAGATTTCATCCAAGAATAGTGTGCCGCAATGGGCCTGCATGGCGGCGCCGGGCTGATCGCTGATTGCACCTGTGAAAGCGCCTTTGATGTGGCCGAACAAAGTCGTCTCGATCAGGTCGTGTGGAATGGCGGCGCAGTTCACGGCGATGAACGGCTTCGAACGGCGTGGCCCGGCATTGTGAATGGATTGCGCCGCAAGCTCCTTGCCGGTGCCGTTTTCACCGAGCAGGAATACGCTCGCTTTGCTGGGGGCTACGGCATCGATGGAGCGATAGACGGCTTGCATTACCCCGGATTGCCCGACGAAATTCTGAAACTTCTCTTGCCCCACCATCTGTCGCCATTCAGCAACTTCGCTCGTCAGTTGCTTGCGTTCCAGCGCATTGCGCAGCGTGATGGTCAGGCGGGCGGCGGGGAAGGGCTTCACGATAAAATCATAGGCCCCGCGCTTCATTGCCTCGACCGCGACATCGATTGAGTTGTTGATCGTCGCGACCACAACGGGAATTTCGGGATATTGGTGGCGGCTTTGCTCCAATACCTCGAGGCCGTTGATATCCGGCAACAGCAGATCGAGCACAATGCCGGCGGGCGGCGATTTGCTCAGGATATTGAGCGCGCTGTGGCCGTCCTCCGCCACAATCACGTCATAACGGTCCTGCCGCAGGTAATCTTCGTAGATGCGCGCGAGCGGCGCGGTATCTTCGACAAGCAGGATGGTTTTCTTACCGAGTGGCATGGACCAACGTGGCGCAAGTTTGTGCGCAAGACGTTGCAGCCGAAAGCGTTAGCGCTTGATAAATTTTTATCGCACGCGAAATACGACCGTATTTTATTTGGAAAAAATTTTACGCCTGTATGGCGTTACGCCGGATCGTCAAAGCCGATGCGGTCGGCGACGAAGTAAATTGGGCGTGCTTTCACTTCGTTAAACACGCGAGCGAGATATTCGCCGATCAT
>DASTLS010000041.1:0-6637 GCA_035714725.1 Alphaproteobacteria bacterium
GGAAGGCCGGCAAGTTCAAGGACGAAATCGCGCCCGTCACGATCAAGGGCAAGAAGGGCGATACGGTATTCGAGCAAGACGAATTCCCGCGCTTCGGCTCAACCATGGAAGGTTTCGCGAAACTGAAACCGGCTTTCCAGAAAGACGGCACTGTGACCGCAGGTAATGCCTCCGGCATCAATGATGGTGCCGCAGCGCTTGTTTTGATGACGGCCGATGAAGCGAAAAAGCGCGGTGTTACGCCGCTTGCGCGCATCGCGTCATGGGCAACATGCGGCGTCGACCCTTCGATCATGGGCACCGGCCCAATCCCCGCCAGCAAGAAAGCGCTTGAGAAAGCGGGCTGGAAAGTCGGCGATCTCGATCTCATTGAAGCGAACGAAGCGTTTGCGGCGCAAGCGATTGCAGTGAACAAAGACCTCGGCTGGGATACATCGAAGGTCAATGTGAATGGCGGCGCGATTGCGCTTGGTCATCCCATCGGCGCTTCCGGCGCTCGCGTCCTCGTCACGCTGCTGCATGAAATGCAGAAACGCAGCTCGAAAAAAGGCCTCGCCACGCTTTGCATCGGCGGCGGCATGGGCATTGCCATGTGCGTGGAGATCTGATGTTAAAGATCGCACTCGTCACTGGCGGAACGCGCGGCATCGGAGCCGCTACGGCAACAGGCCTTCAGATGAAGGGTCATAAGGTTGCGGTCACATATCACGGCAATGATAAAGCGGCTGTGGCCTTCACCGCCAAGACCGGCATTCCGCATTTCAAATTCGATGTCGGTAATTTCGAAGCATGCAAATCGGGTGTCGCGCAGATCGAGGCCGAGCTTGGCCCCATCGACATCCTTATCAACAATGCCGGCGTGACGAACGACGCGTTCCTGCACAAAATGAAGATCGAGCAATGGCAGAGCGTCATGCGCACCAATATCGACTCTGTCTTCAACATGTCGCGGCTCGTGATCGAAGGCATGAGAAAGCGCGGTTGGGGCCGCATCATCAATATCAGCTCGATTAACGGCCAGACGGGGCAGGTGGGTCAAACCAACTATTCCGCGAGCAAGGCCGCTGTCATCGGCTTCACTAAGGCGCTGGCGCTTGAATCGGCGTCCAAAGGCGTCACCGTGAATGCGATTGCGCCGGGTTACATCGATACCGACATGGTGCATTTGGTGACGAAGGATGTTCTCGACAGCATCATCGCAAAAATTCCGATGAAACGCCTCGGCAAGCCCGAAGAGATTGCGCATATGGCCGTCTGGCTCGCGAGCGACGAAGCCTCATTTGCAACCGGCGCAACTTTCACCGTCAATGGCGCGCAGTACATCACCTAAAAAGCTAGGCGACGATCGCCACTATCCGGATCGCCCCGTCGTTGGCGTCGGCGTCGTCATTTGGCGCGACGACAAAATCCTGCTCGTGAAGCGCGGCCATGAGCCTCGCAAAGGCGAATGGGGTCTGCCGGGCGGCGTGCAACAGCTTGGCGAGACCATCATGCATGCGGCAGTCCGCGAAGCGCGGGAAGAAACCGGTCTTGATATCGCGCCGCTCGGCGTCATCACCGCGATCGATGCGCTGACCACAGATAAATCCGGCAAGGTCGAATATCACTACACGATTGTCGAAGTCGCAGCCGAAGCGCTCGAGGGCAAGGCGGTCGCGCAAGACGATGCCGACGATGTGAAATGGGCCACGCTCGAGGAAGTCGAAAAGCTCTGCAAATGGCCGGAAGTTGCGCGTATTGCGCGGCTCTCCCTGCTGCAGCGGGCGCTCTAAGTATATGAAAGTGATATATTAATTACACTAATCATATGAATTAAACCCGATTTGCTTTCAGAGAGGCATGTTACAATCGCCGCGGTTTTTAGGGCGATATATTATGGAATTAGATTTTCACAGAAAATGGGATTTGCCTGCGCGGCTGCAAACGCATTTGCCTGAAAATTTTTGGCTGCGTTTCGGTGAAGGCTTTCGCTCGACATTGTTGGACAACGGCATGGTCGTTGTCAGCCGCAATATCAAAAACGGCGGCATGACGCAGTTCACGGCTGCAGTGCAGGCGGGTACATTCCATGAAGCCGACGCCCATCCGCTCGGTACCGCGCATTTTCTGGAACATATGCCTTTTCGCGGCACCGAGAATGCTCCCGGCTACAGCCATATTCCCGACAGAGTCGAAGATCTCGGCGGAGAATGGCATGCGTCGGTAGGATGGAATTGGACCCAATATACGATAAAAGTTCCCAGCGTTCATCAGCACGAAGGTTTATTTATTTTATCCGAAATTGTTTGCCGACCCTTGCTTTCAGCCGAAGAAATCGAAAAAGAACGTTCGGTCATCCGGATTGAAAGAAAAATGAAAACGATCTCGGGGGAAGATTGGCAGCTCCTTCTTGACGCAGCGTTTGCAGACGATCCTGCTATCGGCACACGCGAAAGCTTGCAGTCCATAACGCGCGACGATTTGCTCCATTTTCATCAAACCCACTATCATAGCGGGCGCGTGGTGGTTGCAGCCGAAGGCCCCATGCCTCATGAAAATGTTGTTGAGCTGGCGCGACAGCTTTTTGATGATTTGCCGAAGGGCGGACGAGTGCCGACTCCAAAGGTCAGGCCATATATCGGCGGTTACAGTCCAAATCCTCGAACGGACACTGAAGATGCCGTGCGTATCGATGTGTTGTTTGATGCGGGTGAAGCATGCGGGGCAAATCGGGCTCAGGCCGGCATGCTGACAAATATTTTAAATTTTCCCAGAAGGAACCTTCTGTTTAAGGCGTTGCGGCTCGACAATTTCTCTACCTATCACCCTTCGGTCGAGCTCATTACCAGCGATGCGCGCCTCCTGTTGCGCATAAGCTATGAAACACTGGCGGCCTCGGCGGATAAAAGCTTGAAAGTTTTGGCGTCGGTTATGAATGATCTCATTCAAAATCCACAACCCGGCGTAATCGAAGAATTGAAAACAAAAACTCGGGATGCTCGTAACTCCAACGGTGGTTGGAAGTTAGCGGCCAGAAATTGGTCGCGAAATTCCCAATATTTGGCGCTTGCTACATTGAACGAAGAAAAAATCAAGGCGCGTGATCGTCCTTATTTCGATTACATGAATGTCACTGCAGAAGATGTGCAGCGTGCGGCGTTCCGCCTTCGTCATCAACCGATTACGCTCGTCGCGCGCGGCGATGTCAGCGGCATGCCGAATTATGAAACTGTCCGCGATATGTTTTTTATTCCGGCGCCCACGCCACCCGCTGCATCGCCGGTACAAAATGGGTGCCCGGGGCCCGTGCCGCGTTAATCCCGCCAGATAAGAAAACCGGCATAGACGGCAAACAAAGCGCCGACGCCGAGCGCTGGGCCGGTACCGATATGCATCTGCACCGAAACGCCTTTGCCGCCGAACAGCATGAGCGGCACGGCCATGAGATACATCGCGACGGTGCCGAACGCCGCAAGCACGCAATCGATTGAGAAGCCTTCGCCTTGTCGCACGGCATCGATGATGCGCATCACGATCAGGATCGGGCCCAAAGAAATGATGGTGAGCAGCAGCGCGAAAAACAGATGGCGGAGAATGCGCGCGATCTGCATCGCTTAATTGTTCGTCCCGAACCGGTCTTTGGCCGAGCGAATGGTACCGAAGAGTGCGGCGGGATCCGTGCCTTGCAGTGGCAATCCGCTTTTCGCCAGCGCCTGATGAAATTCCGGCAGATCGACGCGAAGGAAAGGATTGGTCTGTTTTTCCATCGCCATGACGGACGGCAGCGTCGGCTTGCCTTGCTTTCTCAGCTCATGCACCTGTTGCGCGCGTGCCTGAAGGGCGACGTTATTTTTATCGAGCGCCAGCGCGAACTTCGCATTGGCTTCCGTATATTCGTGGCCGCAATAAATCAGCGTGTCGTCCGGCAATGCGCGGAGCGCTTTTAGCGAGTGCCACATCTCGGCGGCTGTACCCTCGAACAAGCGACCGCATCCGAGCGAGAAGAGAGTATCGCCGCAGAAGAGGGCTTTGATCTCGGGAAAATAGAAAGCAATGTGTCCGGCAGTATGACCATGGGTCTCGATCACCTTGCCGCGTAGTGTCGAGAAGGTGACGCTGTCGCCTTGGCCGACGGTGCGCGACATGTTGGTGATGCGGTTGCGTTCCTTGGTGGGACCGATGATGGCGCAGCCGTAAAGTTTCTGCAGCTTCTCGCTTCCGCCGACATGATCTTTATGGTGATGCGTGTTGAGGATCAGCGAAAGATGCAGATCTTTTTTCTTCAGCTCGCGCTCGACAACGTCGGCATCGCCCGGGTCGACAACCATCGCCAAACCGATGTCGTTGTCGCTGACCAGATAGATATAATTGTCCGCAAAAGCGGGCAGAAGATCGACGGAAAAGGACATTCACGGAAGTTTCATGGAATCATGCTAAAAGGAGGTTAATGTACTCAGATATCGTTGATTTACGGGAGTTTTACCTAAGTCCCTTGGGCCAAACCGTGCAGCGTTTGCTGCGCGCGCGCCTCAGCCACATCTGGCCGCAGGTGAAGGGCGAGAAGGTTTTGGCGCTTGGTTACGGCACGCCGATTTTGCGTCCGCTTCTCGGTGAGGCTGCCTCTTTGATCGCGATGATGCCGGCAGCACAAGGCGTCGCCTACTGGCCGCGCGAAGGTCCCAATCTTTCGTCGCTCGTCGATGTCGGGTCTTTGCCGCTGGCGGATGGCTCTGTCGATCGCGTTATTCTCGTTCATGCAGTTGAAGGCTCAGCCGATCCACAAAATCTTTTGCGCGAAATTTGGCGCGTGCTGAAAAGCAATGGCCGTGCGCTCGTAATTGTACCTAACCGTCGCGGGCTTTGGGCGCATAGCGACCGCACGCCGTTCGGCAACGGCCAGCCTTACTCGGCAACGCAGATCAAGCAGACGCTACGCGATCAGGGATTTTTGGTTGATCGCATGTGGCGCGGGCTTTATTTGCCGCCGTCGCAATCGCGCGTCGTGCATTCGATTGCCGATTTCCTCGAAAAATATGGCGAGAAAATCTTCCCCGGCTTCGGCGGTCTGCTGATGCTCGAGGCCGGAAAGCAGCTCTATGCGCCCATGTTAACGAAGTCGCGACCGGTCTCACAACGTCTGGTTTTACCGCTTCCCATGCCGGTTTCCCCCACTCCCCTGCCGGGTTAACGGCTAAAGACGGGGCTTCTTCGAGCTTTTGCCCCTTCAACTCATGGACTTTTGCCCAATTTTGGCCTAATTTAGCTGTTTGCCGCATCTAGGGGAAAGTTGTCATCCATGTCGCTCAAGACCGTCGCTGTGAATCCCGACAAGCAGGCGCTCGCCGATATGCGTGCCCAGATCGACCGTATCGACAGTGCGCTGCACGATCTTCTCCGCGACCGCGTCGAGATCATCGACCAGGTTCGCAAGCTTAAAGGCAAGCAACACATCTATATCCGTCCCGGCCGCGAAGCGCAGATGTTGCGCGCTCTTGTTGGCCGCCCGCAGGGCAAATTGCCGGAAGGTCTTATCGTCCGCGTCTGGCGCGAACTCATCTCCGGTTTCACATTGATGGAAGGCGGCCTCAAGGTCGCGGTCTATTCGCCGGAAAAAGGTCCCGATCTCTGGGATTACGCGCGCGATCATTACGGCTCCTTCACGCCGATGCTGGAAACCACAACGGCTGTTGCTGCAATCAAGGCGCTGCAAGCGAATAAGGTGACAGTCGCTGTCGTGCCGCCGCCGCATCCGAACGACAAAGATGCTTGGTGGCCGTTGCTCGCTGCCGACAAAAAGAATGTCCTCACCGTTTTCGCATGCCTGCCGTTCGAAACCGTCAAGGCCGGTCGTAGCAACGCGCGCAACGCGCTGCCGATGGGCCTTATCGTCGGCAAGCTTTATCCTGAACTGACCGGCGACGATCACAGCTTCCTCACCATGCAATGCGTGCATGTGCCGGAAGCCGAAATGCGCCGCTTGCTCGGCAAGGCTGGTTATAAAGTCCGCCAGATGCTGGCACAAAGCATGGGCCGTGGCGGCTCAGCTCCAACGGCTTATCTCGTCGAAACCGAAGGTTATGTCGGTCGCAGCGATACGCGCTTGGCTCGTTTGCGCGCCATGCTCGGCAGCCGCTTGCAGCATCTCGCCCCTCTCGGCGGTTACGCCGTGCCGCTCAAATCCGGCCGCCGCTAAACCCACTTATCTTCATGGCAAAGCAATCAATCGGCATTATCGGCGTCGGCGCCTTTGGCTCCTTCATGGCCAAGCATCTCGCCCCGCATTTCGATCTCACGCTGCATGACGCGCGCTCGGCGAAGGCTGTCGCCAAGAAACTTAAAGCAAAAACCGGCACGCTCAAAGCCGCCGCGGCTTGCGATATCGTCGTGATCGCCGTGCCGGTGCAGAAAATGGAAGATACCATTCGCGCAATTGCATCTTTCGTAAAGCCGGGTGCCCTCGTCCTCGATGTCGGTTCGGTGAAGATCAAGCCGACGAAATTGATGAAAAAGCTGCTGCCGAAAAATGTCGATATCGTCGGCACGCATCCGCTCTTTGGTCCGCAGACCGGCAAGCATGGCATCGCAGGATTGAATATCGCGGTCGTCAATGTGCGCGGCAAGCGCGGAGCCTGCGTCGAGAAATTCCTGAAATCAAAAC
>DASTLS010000042.1:0-2487 GCA_035714725.1 Alphaproteobacteria bacterium
CCAGCACCGGCATCATCATATCGTGTGCGTTGTGCTTGCAGGCGGCCCAAGCTTCGCGCCACAGATTGACCTGCGCCTCAGAATTCGTCATCACCACAACCCTTTTATATACAGATGTTTCTTAGGCGCTGCGGCGAGCCGCACTCTTTTGTTCACGGCGAAGTTTTTCAAGCAGCTCGGCGCCCCACGAGCTTTCCATGATTATCGCTTTTTGCTTCTGAAGATGCTCGGTCGGCTCCTGAATGCCGTCCTTGCCGTAATGCGCTCGAAAATAGCGCAAGGCCTGAAGGCCGTAACGCAACTCATCCGGAAAACCGCCATCGCTTTCGATGACATCCAGGATCGCGTCGAGTTCTTTGATATGGCCGAGAAGAATGGCGTCCTCGATCGCCTGCGTCAGTTGGGAAGAAATCAGATCGTCTTTTATCGGCATTTCTTCCGTCCCCGAACTCTTATTGGCAGGCGAGGCATTCCTCATATTTGTTTTCTTCTTCCCCTGCGCTGACGGCTTGCAGTGCGGCCACTGCCTTATCGTCATTCGCCGGCATCATTTGTGACGGCTTATGCTCGGCGTTGCTGGCGGACTCGGCACGCTGGATCGATTTCGAGCGGCAGTAATAAAGGCTCTTCACGCCCTTCTTCCACGCTGTGTAGTGGATCATGTGCAGATCGCGCTTATGCACGTCGGCGGGCAGGAACACGTTCAAGCTTTGCGCCTGACAGACGAACGGTGTGCGGTCGGCGGCGAGTTCGATCAGCCAGCGCTGGTCGAGTTCGAACGCGGTCTTGAACACCAGCTTCTCATGTTCGCTGAGGAAGTCGAGATGTTGTACCGAGCCTTCGCGCGTCGTGATGCCGCTCCAGGTTTCGTCGTCGTTGCGGTCGTACTTCGCGAGGACTGTCGCGAGATACTTGTTACGCACGGCGAAGCTGCCGGAGAGCGTCTTGTGCAGGTAGCTGTTGGCAGCCATCGGCTCGATGCCGGGGCTTGCGCCGCCACAGATGATGGAGATCGATGCCGTCGGTGCGATTGCGATCTTGTTCGAGAAACGCTCCATGATGCCGTAATCCTGCGCATCGAGGCACGCGCCGCGTTCATGCGCCAGCTTGACCGAAGCTTCATCGGCTTGGGCTTTGACATGACGGAACATGCGCTTGTTCCAGACTTTGGCCATGACGCCTTCCATCGGAACATTCTGGCTTTGCAGGAACGAATGCAGACCCATGACGCCGAGACCGACCGAACGTTCGCGCGCGGCTGAATATTTGGCGCGTGACATGCTGTCGGGTGCGCGTTCGATAAAGTCGCTGAGGACGTTATCGAGGAAGCGCAGGCAGTCTTCGATAAAGGTCGGATGATTTTCCCACTCGAGGAATTTCTCGAGATTGAGAGATGAGAGGCAGCAGACAGCCGTGCGTTGCTGACCGTCTTTATCCTGACCCGTCGGCAGCGTGATTTCGCTGCAGAGGTTCGACATCTTCACGTTCAGGCCTGCGAGCTTGTGATGCTCGGGGATGGCGCGATTGACGTTGTCGATGAAGAGCAAGTACGGCTCGCCGGTTTCGACGCGCGCGGTGAGGATACGGATCCAGAGAGCGCGAGCGCTGATACGGTTGATGACGGTGCCGTTATGCGGGCTGGTGAGCGCCCACTCTTCATCATTTTCCACCGCGCGCATGAACGCGTCGGGAATGACGATGCCGTGATGGAGATTGAGAGCCTTGCGGTTCGAGTCACCGCCGGTCGGGCGGCGCATTTCGATGAACTCTTCGATTTCCGGATGGCTGACCGGCAGGTAGCAAGCGGCTGAGCCACGGCGCAGCGAGCCTTGCGAGATTGCAAGCGTCAGGCTGTCCTGAACGCGGATGAAAGGAACGATGCCCGAGGTCTTGCCGTTGCGGCCGACCGGCTCGCCGATCGAGCGCAGATTGCCCCAATAAGAGCCGATGCCGCCGCCGAGGGCTGCAAGCCAGACATTTTCATTCCAAAGATTGACGATGCCATCGAGGCTATCGGAGCATTCGTTCAGGAAGCATGAGATAGGAAGGCCGCGCTTGGCGCCGCCGTTGCTGAGAACGGGGGTGGCGGGCATAAACCAGAGCTTGCTGACATAGTCATAGAGACGCTGGGCATGATCGCTGTCATCAGCGTAGGTCATGGCAACGCGGGCAAACATGTCCTGCGGGCCCTCGCCGGGAAGCAGATACCTGTCTTCCAACGTTGCGATACCGAAACGTGTTAATTCGGAATCCCGGGAACGATCCACAACGACATGGGGACCGCGTTCTACTTGCATCACATCGAACATTTATGTCTCCCCCGCAGTGCGACAATTGCGTTAAAGCAAACTATCAACAACTGTGGATAACTATACTGTGAATTATGTGGAATTTCCACAACATCTAGGCTTGAAGGGTCCCCATCCTACCACATCTCGTGTCAGTGTCACCTATCGACAACAGGTCGAAATGAGGGCGGTTAATGGT
>DASTLS010000043.1:0-2413 GCA_035714725.1 Alphaproteobacteria bacterium
CCTGAAGCTGGTCGATTTCAAGCTCGAGTTCGGTCGCCTCTGGGACAATGACGAATTGCGTATCGTTCTCGCCGACGAAATCAGCCCCGACGGTTGCCGTCTTTGGGATGTCCGCACCAACGAGAAGATGGACAAGGATCGCTTCCGTCAGGATCTCGGCAAAGTTGAAGAAGCCTATCAGGAAGTCGCCAAGCGTCTCGGCATTCTCCCCGAAGGCGTGCACGAACAACATCAAGAACCGAAGGAAGACAAGGAATGAAAGTCCGCGTTGATGTCATGCTGAAAGAAGGCGTTCTGGATCCGCAGGGCAAGGCCATCGGCCACGCGCTCGAGACACTTGGTTTCAAGGGTGTGCAGGATGTGCGCGCCGGCAAGGTGATCGAGCTGGACATTCAGGAATCGAACGCTGAAAAAGCCAAGGAAACCGCCAAAAGCATGGCGGAAAAGCTTCTGGCCAATCAGGTTATTGAGGATTATCGCGTAAGCGTGCTGTAATACCGCTACGAATCGTGCTTTGTCCGTTTCAGGTTTGATAATGAAAACAAGATTTTCGTCTCTTCTGTCCGCCGCGGCGCTTCTGGCCGTGATGCTTTCTTTAGCGGCGTGCGGTTGCCTCGAATGTTTCCGCGATGACGATGACAGCTCTTCTTCCTCGAGCATGGAAACAAGCACGCCGACGGCAGATAACCCGATGGCTCCGGGTAACAACGTCGTCAGCAGCAAAACCTATTTCCAGCTGGCGCCGATTGCGCCGCCTCCGCCGCAAATCGAAACCAAGCCCGAGCATTGGGATGATATTCGCGCCACAACATGGCGCCCCGGCTATTGGCAATATAGCGGCGGCGATTATCACTGGGTTACCGGCGAATTGATCGACCGTCCGTCACCAACCGCCATCTGGTCGCCCGATCACTGGGTCCAGCACACTTATGGCTGGGCGTTCGTGCCGGGTTACTGGCAGTAATCCGCCATGCGGCAGCTTCTTCTTGCGCTGCTGTTTTTAATCCTGTCTCTCGGCGCATACGCAGCCGATACATCCATCCCTTATTATGTTCCGCCGCAGCAATTGAATGCGCTTATGCTGGTGATGGATTCCGGTTTCTCCAACGTCTTTGGCCTGTTCCACACCGCGACCGGCAGCTTTAATTACGACGAAGCCAACAAGAGCATCAGCAATCTTCGCGTTGCCATCGACAGCACCAGCATCATCACGGCCAATCAGGATAGCCAAAGAAACTTGGCCACCCTGCTCGGCGCGTTTCAGTATCCTGAAATCCGTATCACATCCCCCGACAGCGTGACATTCACGGACGGCAAAGCGCAGGTGAAAGCGATGCTCACGCTGCATGGCGTCAGCAAGCCAATCAATTTAGACGCTGTATTGAATAAAGTCGGCAAAGCCCCAGCCTCCGGCGGCATGTTCTCAAGCGAAGGCCAGGCCGTCGGTATTGCCCTGCGCGGCGGGTTCAAGCGCGCCGATTTTAATATCACCGATAATCCGGAGCTGCCGTCGCGCTATGGCGATGTAATCGCGCTGGATATCGAAATGCAGGCGATGCGCCAGTGATTACGTTTACTGTCGATCTCGAAGATCCAACCGGTCAGTACGGCGCGAACGGGCGTTATGTCCTGATGACGCGCCGCATCCTCGATATGTGCGATGAGTTAGGCCGTAAAGCGACGTTTTTTACCATCGGCCGCATCGCTGGCAGCGCACCGGACCTTATCAAAGACATCTCCGCGCGCGGGCATGAGGTTGCCTATCACTCGCGCAATCACATCTCACTCACGGAAGACGACCCGCACAGTTTCCGCAAAGAAACTGCCGAGGATAAAGAGAAATTCGAGCAACTGACCGGCAAGCCTGTTGCAGGTTTTCGTGCGCCGCGCTTTTCTCTGACACCTAAAAGTCGCTGGGCCATCGATGTTCTTGGCGAGCTTGGCTTTAAATACTCATCCAGCATCATGCCGACGCAGGTCTCGCGCTTCGGATTTCCGGAAGCCTCGCGTCTGCCTTTCAAATGGCCGAACGATTTGATCGAATTGCCGCTGCCTGTCGGCGGCCCGAACAAGCTGCCCTATCTCGGCGGCATTTATCTCTACGCTATGCCTTTTGCTGTCACTCGCATGATGGTGAAGCGCGCCGATCCAAAAGAGGTCCTCTGGACCTATACGCATCCGTACGATTTCGACCGCGATGAAAAATTCCAACGCATGCCGGATGATGCTTTATGGGTTAGCGTGGTTCTATGGCTCGCGCGGCGCGTGGCAGAAAATAAAATTCGGAAAGTTCTGAGCCTTGGCCCTGCCGGCACGATGGCCGAGCGGGCCGCTGCTAATTTTCCCGGTACTTATTCGTAATCGGATAGCGCCGGTCCTTGCCGAGACTGCGGCGCGTGATCTTCACGCCGGG
>DASTLS010000044.1:0-3700 GCA_035714725.1 Alphaproteobacteria bacterium
AGATGCGGCGCTTCACTTGATACATCACGCCAGCGAAGATCACGAGGAACAGCACAGCCTTGAAGCCGGTCTGCTTGCGCACTTCCAGCTTCGGCTCGGATGCCCATGCGAGGAACTGCACAACGTCGCGCGCTTCCTGATCGATGCTGGATTGCGTGCCGTCGCTATAGGTCACAGAGCCATCCTGCAGCGGCTGCGGCATGGCGATCTGGTGGCCGGGGAAGTAAGGATTGTAGTTCATGCCCTTCGCGATTGTCTCGCCGGCAGGAACCGGTTTGCCGAAGCCCGTCAGGATCGAATAGACGTAATCTTCGTTGCCGGCGCGAGCCTTGATGATCAGCGAAAGATCGGGCGGCAAGGCGCCGCCGTTTGCTGCGCGCGCAGCCTGATCGTTCGGGAATGGTTTTACGAATGCATCCGACGGGCGACCGGGACGGTCGAACATATCGCCGTTATCGTTTGGACCGTCATGCACGGTTGCTTCGGCAGCGAGCGCCTTCACTTCAGCTTCCGAGAAACCGAGGTCCGACAGGTTGCGATACGAAAGCAGCTTCAGGCTGTGGCAGGTCGAACAGACTTGCTTATAGACTTGGAAGCCGCGTTGCAGCGCTGCGCGGTCATAGGTGCCGAAAGCGCCCTTCTCCGGCCAACCAGCTTTCGGGGTCGAGAGCGGCAGTGTGTTGCCTTCTTCCGCCAGCACAGGCGATGCAAGAAGCGACAGGGCAAAAAGGCTAATCAGAAAACGCGATGTCATATCTCTCAACCTTTCAGCACGGATTCTGAAATGCTTTTCGGCAGCGGCAAAGTCTTTTCATATTTTGGCAGCAGCGGCGAAATCACCAGGAAGAAGATGAAATAGAACGCCGTCGCAAACTGGCCGATCAGCACGTAAGGCTGTTCCGGCGGCTTGCCGCCGATATAGCCGAGCAGAATGCAATCCACGACCAGAAGCCAGAAGAGCTTCTTATAGATCGGGCGGAACACACTTGAACGCACAGGCGAGCGGTCGAGCCATGGCAGCACGAACAGCAACGCAATCGAGCC
Organism: Alphaproteobacteria bacterium; assembly: GCA_035714725.1. Taxonomy (GTDB): domain Bacteria; phylum Pseudomonadota; class Alphaproteobacteria; order UBA9219; family UBA9219; genus JAATFY01. Next base: position 1,045 of record DASTLS010000044.1, read on the forward strand.
GAACATCAGCAGCACGCCGCCGAGCTTAGAGGAGATCAGCACCACGCCGGTGAACGGGATATGGATGTCCCAAACAAAGCTGCGCAGCATGGCGTAGAACGGCAGGAAGTACCATTCGGGCACGATATGCGCGGGTGTTACCATCGGGTTTGCCGGAATATAATTGTCCGGATCGCCGAGCGCGTTCGGTGCGTAGAACACGATCAGCGCATAGATCACGAGGAATACGCAAATCGCGAAACCGTCTTTCGCCGTGTAGTACGGATTGAAAGGAACAGTGTCCTTATCGCTCTTCGGGTCGATGCCGGTTGGGTTGTTGGAGCCCGAGATGTGAAGCGCAGCAACGTGCAGGAACACGACCGCGAAGATCACGAACGGCAACAGATAGTGAAGGGCAAAGAAACGGTTGAGGGTCGGATTATCGACCGAGAAACCGCCCCAGAGCCATGTCACGATCTTGGCGCCGACAACCGGGATAGCCGAGAACAGGTTGGTAATGACGGTGGCGCCCCAGAAGCTCATCTGGCCCCACGGAAGAACGTACCCCATGAAAGCGGTCGCCATCATGAGGAGCAGGATTATAACACCCAGCATCCACAGCAATTCGCGCGGCGCTTTGTACGATCCGTAATAGAGGCCACGGAAGATATGGATGTAGACGGCGACGAAGAACAGCGAAGCGCCGTTCATATGGATGTAGCGGATCAGCCAGCCCCAATTGACGTCGCGCATGATGCGCTCGACCGAGTTAAACGCATGATCGGTCGACGGCGTGTAATACATGGCAAGGAAGATGCCGGTGAGGATCATGGTCGTCAGCATCACCATGGCAATGCCGCCGAAGCTCCACAGGTAATTGAAATTCTTCGGCGTCGGGAAACGGCCGTATTCTTTATCCATCATTGTGAAGATGGGCAGGCGCGTGTCGATCCAGTTAATGACAGGATTCTTGAAACCGCCGCGTTCGTTTGATGACATGACTTCTATCCGTCTTGGTTCTAGTTGGAATTAGCCGATCTTGATTTTGTTGGCATCGGTGAATGCATAGGCAGGCACTTCGAGATTCTTCGGCGCCGGACCTTTGCGAATGCGACCTGAGCTATCGTACTGCGAGCCATGGCATGGGCAGAACCAGCCATCGAATTCGCCGTGCGGATCGGTCGGCTTCTGGCCGAGCGGCACGCAACCGAGATGCGTGCAGACGCCGACCATCACGAGCCACTCCGGCATATCCTTGCCGCCGAAGGTGGATTGCTTGACGCGATCTTGGTCCGTTTGCGGATCTTTGAGATCGTTCATCGGTACAGCGCGCGCTTCGTCGATTTCGGCTTTCGTGCGGCGGCGGATGAAAACCGGCTTGCCGCGCCAGACAACGGTGAGCGATTGGCCCTCTTTCACTTGGCTTAGATCGACTTCGGTCGAAGCGAGCGCCAGAACGTCGGCAGCCGGGTTCATCGACTGCACCAGCGGATAGGCCATGCAGCATGCGCCGACACCGGCCATGGCACCTGCCGTAAGAACTAGGAAATCGCGCCGCTCTTCATCATGCTCGTGGCCTTGATGCGGGGGCTGGGATGGCGTTTGCGCCATGGGAAAACTCCGGAAGTGAAATAGGAATCAATAGGCTTATTGGCGCGCAATCTAGCCCAAGCTTTTCCGGAGGGAAAGCCCGCTTCCATGGATGCATGTTTTTCGGGGGTGATGTGGCTTTTACGCCGGAAAACCGGCTTATTTGATCAGGTCGAGCAGATATTCCTGATCCTTCGGATCCAGATCGGTGGTCTGGGTCAGGACGCGTTCGATCAGGCGCGCGCGGAAACGGTCGATGTCGTTATCGAGGCCGTCCTGCTTCAACTGATACATAACATCGAGGGCAATACGCATGACGCGGGCGAAATGCGGCGGCACGCCCGCCTTCTCCGCCAGGCGCTCGAGCGGCTCGGTACCGGGATCGTGAATAAGGCGGCGGGCGTTATCGACCGGGATGCCGGCCATCGCCGCCAGAGCATGTTCAAAGAACGACATGTTGCCGACGCAGAGCGCGCGCAGAATGAGCGTCGGCGTGAGACGCTTGTTGGCATGCATTTGCGCGACGGTGCTTTCGATATCCATGTCGCTGACCGACATGTTGATCTGAATGACGGCGCGCTCGCGGCTGTGTGTGAGAATTTCGGATGCCAAAGTTTCCGGCAACTTGTGATGCGAGGCGAGATGATCCTGCAAGCGCTCGGAGACGATGGTGACAAGCCGCTCTGCGATAACGGGCGGCAGCTGCTCGCGCATGACCATGCTTTCCTTGACCATCTCGCTCTTCGGGAAACGTTCAATCGCGCGATCAAAACCTTTATCGCTGATATGGGCTGATTTGTTCTTCATCAGCGTGGAGACGATCACTTCATTGGTCGTGGCGATAACGGCTTCGGACACTTTCTCGGAAACATCCGGGCGGGAAGCGATGGCCTTCTGCTTGATCATCGAACTGTGATCGAGAAGCGAGATCAGGTCGTCATCCGTGAGTGCGATGGAATCGGTGATGATCGGAAGCGCGACGGCTTCCACATCTTCCGCAAGCTTCATGGCAACATCGCGCGGCAAATGCTTGGAGCGGCGAAGATTTTGCGAGACGGCGCGACGCACGACGATCTCGACATCCTTC
>DASTLS010000045.1:0-2185 GCA_035714725.1 Alphaproteobacteria bacterium
AGCCAGAAGCTGATCGTGTTCAAGAAAAAGCGCCGCCAGAACTATCGCCGCAAGAAGCATCATCGGCAGGAATTCACGACGCTGAAAATCACCGGCATCGTAGCCGCTTAAGGAATTGAAGGAGTTTAGTCATGGCACATAAAAAAGCAGGCGGTTCATCACGTAACGGTCGCGATAGCGCCGGTCGTCGTCTCGGCGTGAAGCTTTATGGCGATCAAGAAGCCAAGGGCGGCGCCATCCTCGTGCGCCAGCGCGGCACCAAATTCTATGCTGGCGAAAATGTCGGCATGGGCACCGATCACACGCTCTACGCCAAGGTCAACGGTACTGTGAAGTTCCGCGAAACGACCAAGGGCCGTACATACGTGTCGGTTAAGGCTGCAGCAGCTAAGTAAGCCTTTCCCCTGTTTGGATCGGGGATGACACATCATGAAGTTCCTCGATCAAGCCAAAATCATTGTCAAAAGCGGTAACGGCGGCCCCGGCTCCGTCAGCTTTCGTCGCGAAAAATATATCGAACATGGCGGTCCTGACGGCGGCAACGGCGGCAAGGGCGGCGATATCATTTTCGAAGTCGCGGACAATCTCAACACGCTGATCGATTATCGCTACCAGCAGCATCAGGAAGCCGGCAACGGCCGTGGCGGCGCGGGCCGCAATCGCACAGGCGCGGACGGCAAGGACCATATCCTGCGCGTTCCCGTCGGCACCGAAGTTCTGGATATCGACAAGGAAACCGTCCTGCTCGATCTCATGAAGAAGGGCGAACGCGTCATCTTCATGAAAGGTGGCGATGGCGGTTTCGGCAACGCGCACTATAAATCCTCGACCAATCAAGCTCCGCGCCGCAACACGCCCGGCTGGCCCGGACAGGAACGCGAGATCTGGCTTCGCTTGAAGCTTATTGCAGATGCCGGTCTCATCGGTTTGCCGAATGCCGGCAAATCAACCTTCTTAGCTGCTTGCACCAATGCCAAGCCGAAGATCGCCGATTATCCTTTCACGACGCTGACGCCAAATCTCGGCATTGTGCAATTGGGTGGGCGTGGCGGACGCGACTTCGTGCTTGCCGACATTCCCGGCCTTATCGAAGGCGCACATGAAGGCCAAGGCCTCGGCACACGTTTCCTCGGGCATGTCGAGCGCACCAAAGTTCTTCTGCATCTTGTCGACGGCACCGAAGACGATGTCGCGGGCAATTACAAAACCATTCGCGGTGAGCTGAAAGCCTATGGCGCCGGCCTCTCCCGCAAGGCCGAAATCGTCGCGCTCAATAAATGCGACGCCCTGACCGAAGCCGAGATTCGCAAAAAAGTTGCCGCCCTTAAAAAGGCCTGCCGCAAAGATGTGTACGTGATCTCGGCGGTTGCCCAAAAAGGCGTCGATAAAATCCTCAATCTTATCGAGAAAAAGGTCCGCGGCCGCTGATTGTCAGGCGCCAAACCGGGTGATAGCTTAGCCCTCCAAATATGGAGGCTTTTATGCGTTTAGCCGCTCTCATTTTCGCAGCATTTCTCTTGCCGACAGCCGCAATAGCTCAAGGTTTCGCTCCGCAAAATTCTACGCCGCAAGCGAAGTTCGATCAGTATCCAAGCTTTATTGAAATCAACTCAACAGTCGCCGACGGCACGCAAGTTTCGTTGCGCTGCGGCTATGCTCAGGTCGGCAATAACATCACCGCCGACGCCGGCTATATGGAAATGACTTTCCTGAACGAGAGCAGCGGCTCCTATCTCCGTTACCAGCGTATCGATAACAAGCTCATCCTCACAGCGCCGCAACAGGGCATGAAGGGGCAGTTCCTGCTCGAAGTGGTGGAGCCCAACGGCAGCGCGACAGCGAAATCCTGTCAGTTCAATCCTGTCGGCGACAGCGTCAGCAATTGCATTGCCAACAAGCCTTTCATGACATCTCAGCAAGCGACGCAGCAAGATCAAAGTGCAGCGCAGCAATGCGGCGATTTCCTGAATAAGGCTACGCCGCAGCTTGACCGCGTTACCTATAACGCGCAAAAGACTGAGGTCTTCAAAAATAGTCTGCGGCAAAAAGTCCGCATTTTAGAAGGGCAGTAACATGAGCAAAGTTTACAAAAACGCGACCGAAGCGCTGGCTGGATTGCTGCGCGATAACATGACGATTGCGGCGGGCGGTTTCGGCCTGTGCGGCATCCCCGAAAATCTGATCG
>DASTLS010000046.1:0-10331 GCA_035714725.1 Alphaproteobacteria bacterium
GGACGCGCGTAAACCTGCCATGGCTGGCGGCCGTCTTCACCAATGCGCGGCAAACTGCCATCGGGCGTATCTTCCGAAAGGCCGGTATCAGGCGCCGACACCATTTTGACCGAATGATCATCCTGATCATTGAGTGCCTCGCCACCAGCTTGGAAGGTCGGACTATTGTTATCCGAGCTGCCTGCTTCCGGTGTCGGATTAGCGCGGGCAGCTTTCGATTCCTGCCCATGAACGCTAGGTTTCTTCGGGCCGTTTTGCTTGACCTCGCTTGAGAAGAACAGCGGCGAGATCAGAAGCGCAACAATAGCCACCAATCCAACGACTTTGACCTTGCGTGGATAGCGCGCAAGGGCGCTTTCCTTGCGCGGCGGCAGCGGCGCGGCTGGGGCTTGTGTTTTATCGTCCGGAGACGCAGACACTTATTTTGCTCCGCCCTTAACTTCGAACAGGTGAATGCCGCGGATCAGATCGAGCGCGCGTGCGAGTTGATAATCGAACGGCGGCTCGTCTTTCTTCGCATCCTTATCGCCAGGCTTGCCTTTTGCGTCCGGAGCCGTTGCATCGAAATCATCCGGATCGGTCGGCGCAGCGGACGGCTGTGTCGTTGTGGCAGCCCCGGCTTTATCCTTATCCGGATTTTGCAGAGCGCCCTTCAGATCAGCTTCATGCACGCTCGGACCCATCGCAAGCTTCTCGAGCTTCGCAGGTTGAACGGCGATATCCGGCTCGATGCCAAGTGCCTGGATCGAACGGCCCGACGGCGTGAAGTAACGCGCCGTCGTAAGACGCATCGCACCGCCACCCGCAACCGGGATAATCGTCTGCACGGAGCCCTTACCAAAGCTCTTGGTGCCGACGAGGATCGCACGCTTGTGATCTTGCAGAGCACCAGCAACGATTTCCGAAGCGGAGGCCGAGCCGCCATTGATCAACACGGCCATGGGCTTGCCATGCGCCTTGTCGCCACCCTTGGCGGTGAAGCTTTGATCTTCTTCTTTATGGCGGCTGCGGGTCGAAACGACTTCCTTGCCGGCTTCGAGGAAGGTGCCGGAGACGGATACCGCCTGCTCCAATAAACCACCGGGATTATTGCGTAAATCGATGACATAGCCTTCCAGCTTCGGACCGATCTTTTCATCCGCTTCTGTCAGCGCTTTATCGAGGCCCGACTGCGTCTGCTCGTTAAACGCAGTGATGCGAATATAGGCGACATTGCCCTTCGGCTCCCAACGCACCGATTGAATGTGAATGACGGCGCGCGTGAGCGTCACATCGAATGGTTGTGTGTTGAGACCGCCGCGACGGATGGTGAGCGTGATCTTGGTGCCGGGCGTGCCGCGCATTTTATCAACGGCTTCCGCGAGCGTGAGTTCCGTCACGGGCTTCGTGTCGATATGCGTGATGAAATCGCCCGACTGAATACCGGCCTTGGCAGCAGGCGTATCGTCAATCGGCGAGATAACTTTCACGATGCCATTTTCCATTGTGACTTCGATGCCGAGACCGCCGAACTCACCTTTGGTCTGCGTCTGCATATCCTGGAAATTCTTTTTGTTCAGATAGCTGGAGTGCGGGTCGAGCGAGGACAGCATACCGTTCAGCGCAGCTTCGATCAGCTTGTCATCGGTTACCGGATCGACATAGTCGGCGCGAACGCGCTCGAGCACATCGGAGAACAGCGTCAGCTGCTTGAAGACATCCGAAGAATCATTATCGCTTGCCGGTGCATTGCCGGCTACAGCAGGTGCCGGGGCAGCTGGCGTTTTTGCCCAGATAATTGGTGCGGTCGCCAGCGTAGCGACAACAGCAAGAACGGCGAGCAAACGATAAAGGGGTTTGGACATTGGGTATCCTGTTCGGGTCTTCGGTGGGTCGGGCGTCGCGCAGACGGGGCGGACAGACGATTATTATACAATCTCAGCGGCTTTTTGATAGCGCGATTCCATCGGTCGGGTCGACAGGCTCGTTATTGCGCCGCCATTCAAAATAAAGCTCGGGACGGCCCTCTTTCTTGAGCGGCAGGACACCGAGCGGCTCGCCAGCCGAGACCTCCTGCCCCATCTCGGCATCGATTCGCCCGAAACCGGCCAGAAAGCTGTGATAACCGTCATCATGTTGCAAAATAAGGATCTGGCCGTAGCCGCGGAATGGTCCTGCAAACACGACTTTGCCAGCCTGAGGCGCCACGATCGGGCTGCCCGGCAAAGCAACATAGGTAAGGCCCTGGCTGCTAACGCCGTAGGAATCCTTGCCACCAAATCCGCGCAAAAGACTGCCCGCTACCGGCGCACGCAAGACGGTTTTCAATGCCGGGGCATGCCCGGGACGTGGCGCGCGTTGCGGGCTGACCTTCTCGAGCAGCTGGCGCAAATCCTTCGCCTCATTCGTGAGCGATACCAACTGGCGCGAGACGGATTGTTTTTGCTCTTCCGTCTGCTGCAGCGAGCCCTGGCGCGTGGCGATTAGTTGATCGAGATCGCGCTGCTGCCCTTGCAGATTATCCTGCGCCGCGATCACGAGATGTTTCTGCTCCGCCATTTGGACCTGCAGATCGCTGAGTGCGATCAGATCATGCGCGACGGTATCGGTCTGTTGCCGCACTTGCGGCAAAACTGCGCGCAGCACGATGGCGCGGTGAATATTGTCGGTTGTCATATTGGTTTGCAGCATGTCGGCTTGCGGCGGACGGCGACTGAGCTCCAGCATCGCATCGGTCAGGATGTTGAGTTTATGTTTTTCGACATCGAGTGACTTCGTTTTGTCGTCAATATCGTCCTTCAACTGATCAAGCTTGTCTTCGAGCGCGCTTTGCTCTTCTTCCTTGGCTTGCAAGGCGGATGTTGCTTCAACCAGTTTCGAACGCAGATTGTGAATGCCTTCGCTCGCCTGTCGCGCTTTTTCTTCCAGCGCAGCAGCTTGTTCCTTTTGTGCACTCAGTTTGTTTTCGACCTGATTAAGATCATCCTGCGTCGCGGCGTGAGCTGAAGCAGCGATCAAAAGCACGGCAGTGCAAAGATAAAGGCGACGCAGAATCATGCCCCATTATGGCGCGGAGCGCCTACCGGACAAGAAGTGTTTCCCCGTCCATTACAGCGGGTTTCGGCATTCCCATAAGCTCCAAGAGCGTTGGAGCAACATCGGCCAGCTTGCCGTCCTTGAGGCTTTTCACCGATTTCGGCGCGCCAACGAGCATGACCGGTACGCGCTCGAGCGTATGTGCTGTGTGCGGGCCGCGCGTATCGGGATCGTACATATGCTCGCAATTGCCGTGATCAGCCGTGAGTAAAACGATACCGCCCTGCTTTTCCACCGCTGCAAACAAACGTCCGAGACACTCATCGATCACTTCGACAGCTTTCACTGCAGCTTCGAAAAATCCTGTGTGGCCGACCATGTCGGGATTGGCAAAATTCAGAACGATGAAATCGAAAGTGCCGGCATTCACGGCTTCGACAACTTTATCCGTTACCGTGCGCGCCGACATTTCTGGCTGCAGATCATAGGTAGCCACTTTCGGCGACGGCACGACGATACGCTCTTCACCGGGATACGGTTCTTCGCGCCCGCCGTTAAAGAAGAAGGTGACGTGCGGATATTTTTCTGTCTCCGCGATGCGTAGCTGCTTCATACCGGCTTTCGAAATCAATTCGCCCATGCCGCTTTCAATTTGCTTTGGCGGGAACATGGCTGTCATCAGTTTGTTCAGCTGATCGGAATATTCGACCATGCCTGCGGCGGCTGCGAATTTGATTGTCTTCTTACGTGCGAAGCCTGTGAAATCTGGGTCAAGCAAAGCCGTGAGAATTTCGCGCGCGCGATCGGCACGGAAATTAGCGAAGATAATACCGTCGCCATCTTTCATCCCTTCATAGCCATTGAGCGCGACCGGCAGCAAAAACTCATCATGCACATTGCCGCTGTAACTCGTTTTGATTGCAGCAACAGCATCGGAGAAGGGCGTGCCTGCGCCCTGCACAACAAGATCATAGGCTTTTTCGACACGTTCCCAGCGCTTGTCGCGATCCATGGCGTAATAGCGGCCACAGAGGGTGGCAAGCTTCACTTTACCAACCGTGCGCACATCGACGGCACGCAGATCGGATACGAATTTCTCAATCTGGGCAGCCGCAGATTGCGGCGGAACGTCGCGCCCATCGAGAAACGCATGAATTGCAACCGGCACGCCCGCCTTGGTCACTTCACGCGCGAGCGCAACCATATGATCTTGATGCGAATGCACACCGCCGGGAGATGCCAAACCCATCACATGCATCGTGCCGCCGCTTTGCTTCACTTTTGCAATCGTATCGAGCAGCGTTGCGTTCTTTGCAAACTCTCCCGTAGAAATCGCGTTATCGATCAGCGGCAGGTCCTGAAAAATCACGCGGCCACCGCCGAGATTCATATGCCCGACTTCGGAATTGCCGATCTGGCCCTTGGGAAGCCCTACAAATTTTTCCGACGCATCGAGCAGCGCATGCGGTGAGGTGTTCCAATATTTCGTGTAATTCGGTGTTTTGGCGCGCGTAATGGCATTGTCGGACGCATCTTCCCGGTGGCCCCAGCCATCGAGGATGCAGAGAACAACAGGACGCGGACGCTTCAATTCACTCATCACTTACTCTTCGCTGAAAACTGTTTGGCGATTTTATCCATAATCTTCGCCAGTTGCACGTCCTTCATCGTCACGCCGCCGGCGCTATGCGTCGAAAGTTCGACATTCACCTTATTATAGACATTCAACCATTCAGGATGATGATCGACCTTTTCGATATCGAGCGCGCAACGCGTCATGAAAGCGAACGCATCTTCAAAACCTTTAAACTCATAATTTTTGACGATCTTCTTCGCGCTCGTTTTCCAACCCGCTCTTGCGAGCTCTGCTAAAGGTAATTTGAGGTCCGGTTTTTTCATTTTAATCCCGGTGATACGGATGGCCCGCATTGATCTGCTGAGCACGATAAAGCTGCTCAAGCAACATTACGCGAACCAGCCGGTGCGGCCAAGTCAGTTTGCCGAAGCCGAGCGTAAAATCCGCATGCTGTTTAACATCATCTGTTACGCCGTCGGCGCCACCTATAATAAAGGTGAGATCGCGCCCCTGCTCCTGCCACGCTGCCATCTTACCCGCCAACTCACGGCTGGTTAGATCTTTGCCGCGCTCATCAAGCAGTACGGTAAAACTTTTGGATGAGATGCTTTTGAGCAACCAATCGGCTTCGGCTTTTTGTGTCGCCGCCGGCGGCAGCGATTTCGGCGCCGACATATCCTTGATCGTCACGCTGCCTTTAAGGCGCTTCAGGTATTCGTCGCACCATTCTGCTTCAGGCCCGCGTAACTTGCCGATAGCGAGAAGCTGAATTTTCACTTCGACCAAATATTTTCGAGATTGTAGTAGCTGCGCACTTCCGGGCGGAACAAGTGCACGACAACATCGCCGGCATCGATCAACACCCAATTACCTTCCGATGCGCCTTCGACACGCACAGGATGCACGCCAAGCTTTGCGAACTCTTCACGCAAATAATGCGCAATGGCTGACAATTGGCGCGAATTACGACCGCTGGCGATAATCAGATAGTCCGCCATGCTGCTCTTGCCGGCGAGGTCTACTTTGAAAATTTCTTCTGCCTGGCGCTCATCGAGAACCTTCAGCGCAGCATCGCGCAATTGCTCCGGCAAGCCGCGCGGGCGTTTGGCTTCAGCCGATTTCTTCGCAACCTTTTTCGCGGGTTTAGCTACCGACTTCTTCGCTGCGATTTTCTTCACAGGTTTTTTTGCCACAAATTTCTTGGCAGATTTTGCAGATTTTTTCGCCGGAGATTTTTTTGCTGCCGTTTTCTTCGACTCAGATTTTTTCTTTGGCTTTGCCACGCGTCTATCCTTTTCGCCTCAGTTCCGTTGAGGACAGGTTGTTCAATGGGTTGTCCAATATCATCCAGGCAGGTGCTGGCGCCATCACTAAATCACCGGCTTCGGATGTCGGACGCCAGAAGCGGTTAAACCTTTGAGCGGGCTTGCCCAAACCGCGCCCCACCGTGCTGCCTGGGCGGCGGAAAATGGCGACCGGCACACGCTGAAAAATCTCAGGCCAGCACTTCCAGCGCGGTATCTGTTTCAGGTTATCGGCACCCATCAGCCAGATGAAATCGGTGTAGGGGAAATTCTTCTGAAGCTTACGGAGCGTATCGACGGTGTAGCGCGTGCCGAGACGCTGTTCGATGTCGGTCACAACAATGCGGCGCGAATGAACAAACTTTCGCGTCTTTTCCAATCGCGCGGAAAACGGCACCATGTCTTTTGTTGGCTTCAATGGATTTTGCGGGCTGACGATCCACCACACCTGATCGAGCTGCAGGCGACGCAGAGCGAACAAACTCATAGCCAAATGGCCGTCATGCGCCGGATTAAAAGAGCCGCCAAGAAGGCCGACTCGGAGGCCGCGAAGGGCGGTTGAAGCGCGAAGATGTGGGTCGAGCATGCGTCTGAAAATAAAACACCAAAAAGAGGTATCCTCATACTGCATATTTCTGTGGGCGAATAGCATTGTCTCGCAACAACGAACTATCTGTTTCCATTAACGAATTCAGATTTGACGCAATTTCATTTCGATATGCCAACAACCTATGGTGCACCGCACGGCTGTGGGGTTGTAAATACGGTGATTTTCCCCCACTAACTGCTCCCAGTTTTCATTAGTTAATTGCCCCGCGCGGGGCAAAACCGGGCCAATCAAGAAAGTTTCGTAAATCTGGGGCCCTTAGGGAGAAATAATCATGTCCATCGTCGATCCGAAGTACATTCGTCACGTTGAAAAATCGGGCACCCTCCTGATCAACGAAATGATGCAACAAAAGGTCGCCAAGGGCGAACCTGTTGTGCGTTTTGGTTTCGGCCAGTCACCTTTCCCGCAAATGACGCGCGCGATCGAAGCGCTGCAGAAGCATGCGCATCAGAAATATTACGCGCCGGTTCAAGGCATCGCCGAACTGCGTGAACGTGTCTCGGCTTTCCACAAGGCTGCTGAGAAGCTCGATATTCCTGCCTCGCGTATCCTCGTTGCCGACGGCTCCAAGAACCTGCTCTTCACATCGATGATGGCACTGAGCAAAGGTGACATTCTTATCCCGACACCGGCTTGGGTTTCTTATGCACCGCAAGCGAAGATCCTCGGTCATAACGCCATTCGCGTAATCACGACAGCGCAGCAGCGCTGGCGCGTAACGCCGGAAGCGATGGAAAAAGCATTGGCGCAGAAGGCCGACAAGAACACGCCGAGCATGCTGATCTTGAACTACCCCGGCAATCCGGAAGGCCTTGGTTACAGCGCTGAACAGCTCCGCGCCCTCACGGCTGTTTTCCGCAAGCACAATGTCATCGTTGTGTCAGACGAAATCTATGGCCTCCTGAACCACAAGGGCGAACATCACCCGTTGGCGCTTGAATATCCGGAAGGCACGATCACAACCGGTGGTCTTTCGAAGTGGTTTGGTGCCGGCGGTTGGCGCCTCGGTGTTGCAATGCTGCCGGAAACACTGAGCGGCGCATTCCGCGAAACGATGCTCGGCATTGCATCGGAAACTTACTCATGCGCTTCAGCTCCGATTCAGCATGCCGCATGCGAAGCTTACATCTGGGATCAGGCGACGAAGGATTACCTAGCCCACCAGCGCCGCATCATCTCGCTCTCTGGCAATTGGATGGCGAAACGTTTGCAGCAATCCGGCATCGGTGCGGAAGCTCCTGAAGGTGCTTTCTATCTGTTCGTCGATTTCATGAAACATGCTGCCGCACTCCGTCAGGCTGGCATCACCACCTCGCAACAACTCTGCGAGAAGCTGATGCAAGAAACCGGCGTCGCGTTGCTTTACGGCGATGTATTCGGCATGGAGCCGGGTTATCTCTGCGCACGTTTGGCCTATGTCGATTTCGACGGCGCAGCTGCGTTGAAGGCATCCGAAGCGATCGGCCTTTCGAAGCCGCTCGATGAAGCCTTCCATCAGCAATATCTGCCCAACCACATCAAGGGCATCGAAGCGATCTGCAACTGGATCGAAGCGAAGACCCAATCCCTGCGCAAGTCCGCTTAAGAAAAATACCAGGAGAAAACGACCATGACGACCACGACGACCTTGGCACCGATTGAAGTTCCTGAATTGCCCGATACGGATTTGGCCGAAGTGAAGCCAATCCGCGGTCGCTTCGAGAAAGAAGGCGTCTTCAACGTCCTGCGCAATTTCTATGACGAAGCGCAGATCAAGGCGATGCAAGAGCAAGGCGTCGACAGCCGCATGGTATTCGGCATCAACTCCTATTACATGGCGCTCGTGAAGGGCGAAGGCCTTCAGGATTCCAATGGTAATGTCATTCTGCCGCCGATGGCGCCGAGTGAATCGCTCACGCATCTCGTCGTACCGATTGTCGCTGAAGCTGTCGATAAGAGCGGCGAAAAGGATCCGTCGAACCAGATCCGCTACAGCCCCGATGAATTAAAGGGTAAGATTCTGCACAAATATGACGAGATCGTACTTGGCTACGCTGCGATGGCCTGCTCGGCCCATTGCCGTTATTGCTACCGCCTCGACCTCTTCAACGGCTCGACCGGTAAAGGTCTCGTGAAGCCGGAAGAACTCCGTGCTTATGTGACGAACTACAACCAAGACCTCGCCAAGCGCGGCGGCGTCGATGAAAACGGCGACAAGCGTTGGCCGATCACCGAAGTCCTGCTTTCGGGCGGCGACGTGATGGTATTAAACAACAAGCAGCTCTACAAATATCTGGCCGCGAGTGCCGCAGCCGGCGTCGACGTCATCCGCATCGGCACCAAGGAAATGGCGTTCCGCCCAATGCGTTTCGACACCAACTTTGCCGAAACATTGCGCATCTTCCACAAGAACTATCCGAACACGCTGATCAATATCGTGACCCATTTCAGCCATCCGGACGAAATGCTGGAGCGCGACGAGCATGGCAATTACCGCAAGGAAAACGGCCATCACGTATTGCTGAAGCCGGTTGCCGAAGCGATCCAAAATATGGGTAGCCTCGATTTCGTCAGCATGGACAACCAGACACCGATTATCCGCGACGTGAATGACAATTCCGATGATCTGCATCTGCTGCATCGCGAATTACGCCGCGCCGGCATCTCGTTCAAATACATTTTCCAATGCCGCGAAATCGAAGGCCACAAGGCGTTCGCCGTTCCTTTGGAAACCGCATGGCGCATCCATAACGAAGCGCAGAAGGGTCTTTCCGACGCTTCACGCTCGCGTTTCGCGATGTCGACCGAGTGGGGCAAGTTGGAAGTGACGTCTGTCACATCTTCTGACCAAACTGAAATAGCTCAGCGCGTGCAGGAAATGTCGCCAGCCAATGCTCTCTTCGGCGAAGGCCTCGTGATCATGAAGATTCACCGCTCGCCGTTCGCGGCACATAGCCAGGGTGATGTCGTGATCGCACGCGGCAATCCGAAGGCGCTTTGGATTTCGGATTACGAAGACCGCATCATCTATGACGGTCGCCGCCAGCCCGCATCCGAAGACGCGCAGGAAGCTGCCGACAGAGCGGAAGCTGCAGAAGCCGCCTAAAAATCGGCGGTTTTTGCAACCGGCTTCCAAGTAGCGGAGCGAATTCGAGTCCGCTATAGTCGCGCCATGCAAAGCCTTATTCCATTGATCACCTGCGCCGGCGACAAAGACGACGATGCCGGCACCGTGACGCCGCACACCAATATTTCGATCAAACCGAAACCGGCGACCAAAAAGCCGTCGATGTACAAAGTCTTTCTGCTGAACGACGATTACACGCCGATGGATTTTGTCATTCAGGTGCTGGAGGCGTTTTTCAACAAAAGCCGCGAAGAGGCGACGCGCATCATGCTTCATGTCCATAAAAAAGGCATGGGTCTCTGCGGCGTCTTCACTTACGAAGTGGCGGAGACAAAGGTTTCGCAAGTAATGGCGGCGGCGCGGCAGGCGCAGCATCCTCTTCAGTGCACGATGGAGAAAGAATAATGGCAAAGACCGACACGAAATCTCTGACGCAACTTGGCCGTAAAACAGCCATTCCGAATTCGCCCGATAAAGCGAAGCTCGAGAAAGTGCCGAAACCGTTTACGCAACATGATTATCTCGTGCGCTTCACCTGCCCGGAATTTACCAGCCTCTGCCCTCTCACCGGCCAGCCGGATTTTGCGCATATCGTGATCGATTATGTGCCGGGCAAGTTTCTGATCGAAAGCAAATCGCTCAAGCTTTATCTGCAATCCTTCCGCAATCACGGCGATTTCCATGAAGCCTGCACCGTCGGCATCGCCGACAGGCTGATCA
>DASTLS010000047.1:0-3112 GCA_035714725.1 Alphaproteobacteria bacterium
TCCGCGTCACCAAAAGCTAAAGCGTCACAGACCGGATTCGTAATGGCTTCCTCTCCTGTGATCCCTGGTAGGCGATCATGGCGAGGAAGCCTTTTTTATTCCCGCTTTTCGGATCGCCTTCATGACCCTTTTGGGGTCGAGGGCTTTGCCGTTCCGCCTTTTCAAGGAACGGCACGAAAGACGGGGCAGAATACATGACGCATGAGCATAAATTGGCAATCATCGGTGACGGCACTACCGCGGTAAATGCCGCGCACGCATTGACGCGCCTTTACCAAACAACACCGGCAGCTTTACCACCGGTCAGCGTCACGATTTTCGGCGGTGCACCGGAAAATGCCTGCGGGCACGGTTTCGCTTTTGGCGCCCTCGGCGGCACATACGGCAATCTGACGGAGCCTCCCTGCCATGCCGATTATGGACGCTTAAAAGGCGAGTTTCGCGCCTACGCGGCGCAATTTGGCAATTGCGCACCGGCGGAAGTGAACGTCGTTACGCGGCGCATGGTTGGTAATTTTCATGCCGACCGTTACAGGCAGCTCAAGGAAACAGGCGCGCCACTTGGCATCGATATCAGCCATATTGAAGGCAACGTCACGGCGCTCCAAAAAAACAACGGCGCCTACGACGTGAATGCCGGCTCCCGATTCTACAACGGTTTTGACAATGTTTTTCTTGCCGTCGGCGATGTCCGTTCACCCGCACTCGATGAAGCGGTCGCACGTTATCCCGATCGCGTTTTTCAAACGCCCTATCACGCCCTGCGCCATATAGCCGGCGATAATCACTCGACACGGACTGTTGTTGCGCTTGGCACGCGCTCTTCCTTTGTCGACCTGGTCAATGGCCTGACGGCGCAAGGTTTTCAGGGCCAGGTCGTCGGCGTTTCCAACACCGGCCTTACACCCAGGCAAAGCGCGCCTGAAGACGGTCCAGGTTACGTGCCCGCATACGATTGGGAAAATGCCGCCGGTAACGACCTCTATCATGTCCTTCTCACCCTCCGACAGGAACTGGCGCGGGCGAAGAATGTGGGCGTTTATGTGCCGAATGATTTGGCTTTTCGCATTATGCAGCATGCCCTCGAAATTTCCCGAGGCACATGGCAGCCGCAACGCCTACGCTGGTATCACGATCCGCTCAAAGACACGGCGCATTCCGGCCCGCATCATTACGGTGATGTGCTGTGCGCCATCCCTTGGGAACACATCCACGACAATCTGCGTGACGCAGGAGAACAAAAAGCCTTTACGCAGCTTCTTGGCGACCTGATCCTTTATGCGCGCGTGAATAAGGTCGTGAAGCCGGATTATGACGGCTTCATCCAAGAGCTAAAAAGCGAAAAAACCATTATTCATCACGGCAGTTTCGGCGCTGACGATATTCATCCGCTTAAAGACGGGCGATTGGTGGTGAAGGTCAATGCGCACGTTACTTTGCTTGCCGATTATATCGTCAATTGCGCCGTAGGGCCCTCGCCTTCCACCGTGCAGATACAGAAACATTCACTCCTTTCCGACCTAGCAGATAAAGGCTGGCTGACCCCACACGAAGGAACCGGCTTTGATGTGCGCGGCGATCATGCCATCGTACCGCTCGGCGCGCAGGGGCGAATTCATAGCTTCTCAGGCATCGGCCTCGAAAGTTACGGACGGCAGGTGGAAGCCGCAGCAAATAATCTTGTCCGGCAATTGCGCCGGCCCCGTATCAGTATCCAAGGAGGTATTAGTCATGGCTGAAGCTCTCAAAATTCCAACCGGCACAAAAGACGATATTTATGCCGAGTTGCTGCCGCAGATTGTCGCTGTCATTTCAGATGTCGATGACCTCATCGCCAATCTCGCAAATGTCGCCGCTATACTGAAACAGGCGTTCGATTTTCACTGGGTCGGCTTTTACCGTACCACATCGCCGAATATGCTGACGCTCGGGCCGTTTCAGGGTCCCCTCGCCTGCGTCACTATCCCGTTCAGCAAAGGCGTATGTGGCGCCGCCGCGCGGGACAAGAAAACCGTTTTGGTGGCCGATGTCGATCAATTCCCCGGCCATATCGCTTGCAGCAGCCTTTCGAAATCGGAGATCGTCGTGCCGCTCGTTCACGAAAATGAGACACAGCTTATTCTCGATATCGATAGCGACGTGCTGAACGGTTTCGATGCGACAGATCAGCTCTGGCTCGAGCGCATCGTAGACGTCATCAAAAAGCAGCATTTCCCCTAATCTTTAGGCGAAAATCATTTAATTCTCTACGCTGAATATAGTTTTCCGATAGTTTGAGCACTTGAAAAGCCAGTTTTTTTTCGAGATCGTATCTCTGTATTTCTAAACAGATGGATATCGCATGTCGCAACAAAACGATGACGATTTCATGTTTCTCATGATGACGAAGACGGGACGTGATATTGTTGGAGGTGCAGCCGCTATTACCCTCGGTATTTTTGCCGCCCCTTTTGTTGCACTCTATTTCGCCTACGAAGCTTTTCCGAATGAGACCGCGGTTGGGCTTGGTGGCACATTACTCACATTGGGCCTCGGCACATCCGATTGGGTAATGCGCCCAACAAAAGAGATTAGAAACGGCACCGCACCTATCTCCGAAATCAATATACATACAGGCCGAAGAAACGCCGTTTTTTGGACCGGTGGAGTTTTAACAACGGCAGCCGTGGGGCTGATCGCGTGGCAACATCCTGTCGGCCAACACGCAATCCCGGATTTTATTACCCGTCATCCGCAAGGTTTTTTGGCTGGGGGCTTAGCCACAACAGCGGCGCTTTACGCAAAAACACTCAATGACCACAAGCTCAAGATCGCGGCCGTGATTGCCGGTGGAACGCTCGCCCTTGGTGCAGTTGGTGGTGCAATCAATAATCTTGGCGAAAACCAGAAAGACCCCTCTGTCTCATTCAAGAACACCATGTCTGAAATGAACCGTGGCTCTGCTGATGTTGCAAAATGGACAGTCGCCGACATCGATCGGAAATCTTCGTTTGGGCCGCTCATCTATCAGGCACAAATAACGATTTCGACCGGCTTCGGCGCTCTTGCTGCCAGCGGGGCCTATCTCGGCAATAGCGGCGCGAATATCGGAACAGCCGTCATAGATCAAATC
>DASTLS010000048.1:0-4585 GCA_035714725.1 Alphaproteobacteria bacterium
AGCCATGCAGCTTTTGGCCGGGGGTGTAGATTCAATTCTTTCGCGCGCTTCCGGCAAGGCAGCGGCAAAAGTTCTGGCGCTTGATTGCGACAACACAATTTGGGGCGGCGTTGTTGGCGAAGTTGGTGTCGCGGGTCTTACGCTCGGGCAAGACGGCATGGGCACCGTCTTTACCGATTTTCAGAAAGAAGCGACGCGGCTGGCGGGCGAGGGGATCGTTATCGTGTTGCTCAGCAAGAATAACGAGCCTGAAGTTTGGGAAGTATTCGATCAGCATTCGGCTATGGTGCTGAAACGTACGCATGTGACCTCATGGCGCATCAATTGGGATGAGAAGGCGGCGAACCTGAAAGCGATTGCCGAGGAACTCGATCTCAATCCGGATAGTTTTGTGTTCTGGGACGACAATCCGCTCGAGCGCGAAAAAATGCGGATGCATTTGCCCCAAGTGATAACGCCGGAAGTTCCGCAAGATGTCAGCCTTTGGCCGCGCATGCTGGCTGGGCTTGATGCCTTCGCGCGCTTCTCTGTTACTGACGAAGATCGCAAGAAGACGGAACAATATCGCAACCGCGCTGCGTTTGTCAGCGAGCATAAAGCCGCGGGTGATGAGACGAGTTTCTTGCGTTCGATTGAGCTGCAGCCGAGCGCTTTGGCCATTGGGGCGACATTGCTGCCGCGCGCAGCCCAGATGTGCGCCAAAACCAACCAATTCAACTTGCGCACCATACGGCATGACGAGAGCGCGCTTGTCGAATTGACAAAGAAGGCCGGCGACGCCGCTTTCGTTGTGCATTTAAAGGATCGCTTTGGCGATCACGGAAATACCGGGTTGATTCTTGGGTTGCCGACGGCTGACTTGGAAATCGCTTTCCTTGATACCTTTCTCATTAGCTGCCGCGTTCTTGGCCGTCATTTAGAGGCATGGATGCTGGATACTTTGGCGCAGCGGCTGCGCAAAAAGGGTGTTCGGTGGCTTCTGGCAGAATTCATCCCGACGGGGCGTAACGTGATTGCCGAGAGTTTCCTGGCTAATCATGGGCTAAGACCATTAGTCGAACTGCCTCCCGAGCAGCAAAAACGCCTCTCGACGGTGGCGGCGGGTATTGCTAATCCAACAGGCGTGCTTTTTGCCGCCGATCTGCAATCTTTGACTATTCCTTATATGGACGCATTTAACTATGACCAAGCCCTCGCTGCCAAATCTGCTTAGAGAGCATTTTCCGACCGCCCAGTTTAATGAAAACGAGCCTAACCTTACCGTGGGCAGTTTTCCGGAATGGGATTCCATGGCGCATTTCAATTTTCTTCTGCGTATCGAAGAAACTTACGGCATCCGTTTTACCGTCGATGAAATGATGAGTTTCAAGAGTCTTGCGGACATCGATAAAGTGCTTCGCGCCAAGAGCGCGGCATAAGGGAAGTTTTTATGACTAAACCTTCGCTCATAAGCTTGCTGAAACAAAAATTCCCTACGGCTAGTTTTGATGAGACCGCGCGTGATCTTGAAGTCGGCAGTTTTCCCGAATGGAATTCACTGGCTCACTTTAATTTTCTAATGCTGGTCGAAGAAACATACGGCGCTCGTTTTTCTCTCGATGAGATTTCGTCCTTAAAGAGTCTCGAAGCCATCCAGAAAGCTCTCGATAGTCAGGAAAAGGCCTAATGCCCGTTACGGCTGACGATATAGCCGGTGCGTTTCGACAGGCGAGGGTCAAAAACGGCGATGTGCTGATGTTGCATTCCGATGCAATGGTTGCGGCGCAATTACCGCCGGCACCCACGGAACAGCGGCTGGATACATTAATTGCGGCAATCGAAAGTGTAACCGGCGTTGATGGTTCTCTGGTGATGCCGACCTTCACATATAGTTTCACAAAGAACGAAGATTTCGATGTTGCCAACTCGCCCAGCACAGTAGGGTTGATCACGGAACATTTTCGTCAGCAGCCAAACGTGCTTCGCTCGCATGATCCGAATTTCAGTGTTGCCGTCCGCGGTAAATATGCGCGCGAATTTGCTGGCGCAACTTCCGACAACTCTTTTGGCCCCGGCTCGGCATTTGATTTGTTGATGCAGCACGACGGCTGGATTGGATGTCTTGGCTGCGCTTTTGAGCGCATAACTTTTGTGCATTATGTCGAACAAAGCATTGGTGTCGATTACCGCTATTTCAAAAATTTTAGCGGCAATATCATTGATGGTGCGTCAGTCAAGCCGGCAACGGTCGCCTATTATGTCCGCCATTTAGATCGCGACACAACAACGGATCTAACGCGCCTCAAGAAGGGGTTGGCCGAAAAGAAACTATTGCAACAACACGCAATTGATCGGGTTGGGCTCATGCTTGTGCGCGCGCGAGATTTCTACGAACATGGCAAAGCGCTGCTGGCGGAGGATCCGCTGGCGCTTCTGCGTGAGGGGCAAAAATGATCTTCGATCATATCGGATTGTTCGTAAGCGATTTGTCAGCAGGGCATAAGCAGTTTGCGGCCATGCTGCCAGTTGCAAAGTTCAGCCCTGAGATTGACGATCCTCTTTTGAAGGTCCGCGTTCAATTTTTATGGGATAGTTCGGGGACACGTTATGAGCTTGTAGCTCCGCTTGGTGCCGATAGCCCAGTGAGTGGTGCTCTGGCGTCCGGTAACAACATATTAAACCACGTTGCCTATCGCGTGGCAGATCTTGATGTCGAAATAGCCAGATTGCGCCAACAACGTTGCATGCCATTTGGAACGCCTCAGCCGGCGGTTGCCTTTAATAATGCGCGCGTGATTTTTCTTCTGACGCCGCTTCAGTTCATTATAGAGCTGATAGAAGATAAGCCTTAAGGCTTCACGTTGATTTCCGGATAGCCCATTGACTTCCGGTTATAGGGGATATCGGCCCAGTTCGAAGATAACGTCAAATCTTCGGAATAATCGAAAGCACGAAATACGATCGTATAAAGCGGATGGCTGGCCTTGTTGTCGAGGCTGCGATGAACGAGCCTGCCGTTAAAGAACAGTCCTTCGCCAATTTTCACGCTCGGCGTCTCCGGCTTGTAATCCGTCAGGAAAGATTCCGGTATCTCATACTGAACATTCGCTTTGTCATCGAAGGTGCCGTCATAGCCGGAA
Source organism: Alphaproteobacteria bacterium (assembly GCA_035714725.1). Lineage (GTDB taxonomy): Bacteria > Pseudomonadota > Alphaproteobacteria > UBA9219 > UBA9219 > JAATFY01. The sequence goes on from DASTLS010000048.1 coordinate 3,120, forward strand.
TATTCGGAGAAATAGAACCAGTCCTTGGCGTGTGAGCCGGACATGACGCCCATCGAATCCTTGTTCGTACGATGGTGAATGATCGGGCACCAAACGTTGAGGAAGTTGCGGCGCTTCGGATACCAGTTTTGTTCGCTGTGCCAGGTATATTTCCGCTCGTTGGTATCGGGGATGTTGATGAAGAAGCTCGGGCCGGAAATCAGCAAGCGTTTATGCAGATCTTTATCGTCATGTAAAAACTGCGCAGCCAAGTCATTCAGTTTTGTGCTGGAAGCAAGCCGATGCCCGATAGAGGTGTTGCGTACCATTTGCAGGCATTCATTAAGCGCAGTGCTGCTCTTGCCGTTCAGGCGAATGACATCATCATCAATCTTGCCTGTGGATTCCAGCCGAAGCTTGCGCATCTGCATGCGAACGACGTCATGCAATGTGTCGATGAAGGCATCGAGATCTTGCGCATCGAAAATCGGCGCAACGGCCCAGCCGAAGCTCTGAAAAGCCTCAGTAAGATTGGAAGATGGGCGCGATGCTTGTTTCAACATGGGTGCTCCTTGCAATACGGCAAAGCCTATCAAACTTAATCTACGACTTCCAGCAATCCGGCCTTGTGAAGTTTTTCGGCGATTTGAGCGCATTCATTAATGTCGGCGCCAATACGCTCGGCAATAGCGACGAGGTCGTGATTGCCGTCTGCATAGTTCATTAAGTTGATCATGTTTTGCACTTCAAGGACGCTCGATTTGGTGCTGAGGGCGGGGTACAGGCCGCGCTTGCCAAGCTGAGGTTCGGCAAAATTAGTAAGGCGGTAAACGCGGCTGTTTTCCAGCGCGTCTAAAATATTGCACATGACGTCGTAAGCGCCCTCAAGCCCAGCCGGCGTGACGAGCGAGAGATCGTCAAGCGAAGTATGATATTCAGGATAAATGCCGTAGCGCGTGCGCATGACGGAAGCCGCGGGCAAATCAATACGTGGGCTGCAATATTGCCGTTCGTCGCTACCGCAATCGATGAAGGGGTAAGTGACATATTCGGGATGCATGCGTTTCAGGACCTGTCGTGCAGTATGGTCGGCGCGCGTATTTCCGAGGCGCGATTCCAGATAAGAATAAGCGCGATCATCGCCACAACACGTAACAACGTATCCGGCAACCGTATTGCGCTTCATCGCTTCCAGATTTTTGCTGAGATAAACGACGGCACCGATTGTTTCCGGCACGAAGATAATTCTGTAAGTATAGCGGCGATCTTTCTTCGCCATTAAATATTGCGCGAGGGCTGTTGTAACCACAGGACCGGAAAGTTCGTTATTCGCCATTGAAGGATGGCAAACATAAGTCGAAAGCAGAATTTCTTTTTCCGATTTGCCGGGCAAAATAAGTTCGGCGTAATTCAGAACGCCGGGTTTCAGGTCGCTGTCGACGACCGCATGATATTTGCCCGGCTTCAACGTCTTCAGCTGATTGTGC
>DASTLS010000049.1:0-6768 GCA_035714725.1 Alphaproteobacteria bacterium
CGTGATTGAATCGCGCCGCAAGGAACTCTTCTGCAAATTCTATCCCGCGAATGGCGCAGCACATGAAGCCAATATGCTCACGCCTGATGAAATTGCTGCGTTTCTGAAAAATAATCCAGATACAACCGTCGTCGGCGATCGCGAGCAACATTCCGCAACAGAAGTCGTCACATGCGCCCTGCTCGCCTCCCGCGCTGACGTAAACAATCCAGAGCACCTCCCCCGCCCGCTTTACATCCGCCCACCGGATGTAACGATCAGTCCGCGCCCTCAACCGCAAGAGCAGTGCGCGTGATACGTCCCGTCACAAAGTCTGATGCCGAAGCGCTCACTCGTCTGCATGCCGAAAGCTTCAGCGATGCTGCATGGAGCAAGACACAGATTGAAGGCACGTTGGCGCTCACATCAACGCAGGGCTGGATTGCGATTGAAGATGACAAACCAGCAGGTTTTATTCTCTGTCAGGTTGCACAGGAGCAATCCGAGATTTTGACTTTCTGCGTAGCACCCGAATTTCGTCGCAAGAAGCTCGGCGAACGGCTTTTGCTTCACGCGCGCGATAGCGTCCGGCTAAAAGGTTGCCTCAGCCTCTTCCTCGAAGTGGCAGCGGATAATAAAGCTGCCGTTGCGCTCTATAAAAAGCTGGGAGCCAAGCAAATCGGCAAGCGACCGAATTATTATCACAAGGCCGACTCGCAAATCGACGCGTTAATGTTTGAGCTCAGCCTATTTGCTTCAAAAGCTTGAGCCTGTTAATTAACCCGTCCCCTTAACAACACCGACGCATAGAATGATTCATACGCTGGATTTCGAAAAGTCAGTCTCCGAGCTGGAAGCCAAGATCGAAGAACTCCGTCATATTTCCGACGGCGGCCGCGTCAATATCGCGAACGAAATCGGCACGCTTCAGGATAAGGCCGACAAGCAGCTGCGCTCGCTCTACAGCAAGCTGTCGCCTGCGCAAAAAGTGCAGGTCGCGCGCCACCCTGATCGCCCGCATTGCCTCGATTACATCAAAGCTCTCGTTGAAGATTTCGTACCGCTGGCCGGCGACCGCGCTTTCGCGGAAGATCAAGCCATCATCGGCGGCCTTGGCCGTTTTGCAGGTCGCGCCTGCGTCATCATCGGTCAGGAACGCGGCCATGATACCGAAAGCCGCATCAAGCATAATTTCGGCATGGCAAAGCCTGAAGGCTATCGCAAAGCCATTCGCCTCATGAACATGGCCGATCATTTTGGCCTGCCGGTCATCACCTTCATCGATACTGCCGGCGCATTCCCAGGCGTCGATGCCGAAGCGCGCGGTCAGGCGGAAGCCATCGCACGCTCAATCGAAACCTGCCTCTCTATCGGCGTGCCGCTTGTTGCGTGCGTCATCGGCGAAGGCGGCTCCGGCGGCGCGATTGCGATTGCTGCGGGCGACCGCGTCCTCATGCTCGAGCACGCGATCTATTCCGTCATCTCGCCGGAAGGTTGCGCATCGATCTTGTGGCGCAGTGCAAGCCATGCGGCAGATGCCGCAGAAGCTCTACGTCTCACAGCGCAAGACCTGCATCAGCTCGGCATCATCGATCAGATTATTCCTGAACCCATCGGCGGCGCACATCGCAAGCGCGAGGAAATGATTGCCCGCGTCGGCGAGGCAATCTCGAAGGAACTCAGCTCCCTTTCGCATCTCGATAAGAAGGCTCTGCTGGCTCAGCGCCGCGAGAAGTTCCTCGATATGGGCAAGAAAAGCCTTCATTAAGGCTCGCAAGTAATTCAGGTCCTGATAATTAATAGAAACTTTAGCATGCCGGGGTTAGCCTTAGCCTACGGAATTGCATTTGAACGGAGCCCATTATGTCTCTCGGTTTTCATATGGACCACGGCGCATTAAAGCGTCATCACTCCAAGATTGTCGCAAATAGTCTCGAAAACGGCGATGGCCTCATCGAGGCTGTTGAAAATTTTCTGGACAGAGAAGGCAACCGTGCCGGTGCACCCGCTTCTTTAGCCGGCGCCGCACCCTCAAAATATAATTCCGATCACGAGCTGGCTCTCGCCGATAAACCGCCGGTTGAAAACAAGAACGCTCCGAAGCCAACGCAAGAACAGCGGCATCTGCAAGCTCAACTGTCGGGCCCTACACCACCGACGATGTAATCAACTGCCGAGCAGTTGGTGCGCACCGTCCCACATCATGTGAAGCGCAGTGAAGAGAACAATCGCAAGACCGAGATAGGCAATCCACGGATAACGCTCCGTCCATTTTGCGATCAGCGCCGCTGCTGCCCCCATCAAAACAACCGACAGCAACAAACCAATCGCGAGAATGCCCATGTGATCGCGCGCGACACCTGCGACTGCGAGCACGTTATCGAGCGACATGGAAACATCGGCGATGGCGATCTGCAAAATCGCATCCGATAATTTCTTGGCTGGCTTTTCCGAATGCGTGCGTTGCTTCGCTGCACGGATATCCCGATACATTTTCCATGCGACCCAGAGCAGAATCAAACCGCCCGCGGCGAGCAAGCCGGTTACACGCATAATCTGAACGGCAAACAGAGCGAACAGAATGCGGAGAACCGTCGCAGTACCGATACCGGCAAGGACCGCTTGCTTACGCTGTTTAGGGTGAAGACCGGATGCCGCCGTGCCGACGGCAATCGCGTTATCACCGGCCAGCGAAACGTCGATCAGAATAATCTGCGTAAGGGCGAGAAGCTCAGCTGCAGAGATCACGACACACCACTTTTGCTGTTGCTAAGGGCCGAGCCCCGCCGCCGTTAATTGCCTGCACGACCTCCCGCCATTGCCCCACTGCGTGCCGTACCTGCTCAATCGGGTTATTGCTGATTATGGATGGATAGACGACCAGCCGGCGGGGAAACAAACGGGCAAATTCCTTGAATTGAGAAGCGATTCTCCTCAATTGCGCTGTGGACATATTTTCAAGGCATTGGCGGACTTCCGGATTGGGCGATACAAAATAGCCCGACATTCCGAGGATCTTATAAATGCTTTTCTGGCGGCGCGAATTCATTACCGGCTCTGGCTATTGTTGAACCAACAAGTTACCCTTGCTTTGGCCGCCATCCAATGCCAAAAAGACACACTGAATTTCAAACATCCCCTTCAGGGAACAGGTAGAAAAAGACATGCTTTCCAATCTTTTAGGAATGCTATCCGCCGATATGGGCATCGACCTCGGCACCGCTAACACCCTCGTCTACGTCAAAGGACGCGGTATCGTGCTCAACGAACCGTCCGTCGTCGCCATCGCACACAACAAGGGTAAGCGCCACGTTCTCGCCGTCGGTGACGAAGCGAAACTCATGCTCGGCCGCACGCCCGGCAACATCCAAGCCATTCGTCCGCTGCGCGACGGCGTTATCGCCGACTTCGAAGTCGCCGAGGAAATGATCAAGCACTTCATTCGCAAAGTGCACAACCGCCGCAGCTTCGCCAATCCGCAGATCATCATCTGTGTTCCTTCGGGCTCGACCGCTGTTGAACGTCGCGCGATTCAAGAATCCGCAGAGTCGGCCGGCGCGCGTCGCGTGTTCCTGATCGAAGAACCGATGGCCGCTGCAATCGGCGCTGGCTTGCCCGTGACTGAACCGACCGGCTCGATGGTCGTTGATATCGGCGGCGGCACTACGGAAGTTGCCGTGCTTTCGCTCGGCGGCATCGTCTATTCACGTTCCGTCCGCGTCGGCGGCGACAAGTTGGATGAAGCGATCATCAATTACATCCGCCGCTATCACAACCTTCTCATCGGCGAAAGCACTGCCGAGCGTATCAAGAAGGAAATCGGCTCCGCCTGCCCGCCGGAAGATGGCGAAGGCCGCGTGACCGAAATCAAGGGCCGCGATCTGATGAACGGCGTGCCGAAGGAAATCGTGATCACCGAACGTCAGGTTGCCGAAAGCTTGGCTGAACCGGTCAGCGCCATTCTGGAAGCCGTTAAGGTTGCCCTGGAAAACACGGCCCCTGAACTCGCAGCCGATATCGTCGACAAAGGTATTGTCCTTACCGGTGGCGGCGCTTTGCTCCGCAATCTCGATCTCGTGTTGCGTCACGCGACGGGATTGCCGGTTTCGGTTGCCGAAGACCCACTATCATGCGTTGCGCTTGGCACCGGTCGCGCACTCGAAGAAATCCGCACATTGAAGAGTTTGCTCGTAAGCGGTTACTGAACCGAAACGATTAACTTCTACGTTAGCCTTTGAAACTCAAGGCTTTACGGATTCTTTGCGCCATAAAAATTCTTCCACATCTCCACAATCTTGCCATTCTTGGCCTTTAGGACTTATAGCAAGTAGTCCTGTCGGCATTCCGCCGCAACAGTAACAACACCATCTGAGGATAATCACCATGTTGAAGATCTCTCGCGCCGCCGCCCTTGCAACCGTTCTGGGCGCAATTGCACTCGCATCACCTGCCTTCGCTGCCCCGGTCGACAACACATCTCCTGCCGGCCCGCCAACCAGCACGGTCACGATTGATAACAGCGGCCATGTCGTCAACAGCACGCAGGACACGTCGGACGGTTATGCTCCGGCTGCTCCAGCCGCAGCGCCGATGCACCATCACCACATGATGCAGAATGCCCAGGCAGCTCCGAGCGGCCAGCCTGCTCAAGCAACTAAAGTTGCAGCCGGCCCCGGCGATATGCGCGAACATGTCGAAGAGCGCATCAAGACCCTGCACGACAAGCTCGGCATCACCAAGGACCAGGAACCGCAATGGACCGACGTCGCACAAGCAATGCGCGATAGCGAAGCCAATGTCGTCAGCCTGATCCAGGAACGCCATCAGAACCGCACCACGATGAACGCGATCGACGATATGGACTCATATCAGAAGATCGCTCAGGCACATGCCGATGGCCTGAAGAACGTCAACGCGTCCTTCGCATCGCTGTATGGCAACTTCACGGACCAGCAGAAGCAGAATGCCGACAAGGTATTTGGCAGCTATGAAGGCATGGGCCCTGCTCACCATCACGCTAAGAAGTCCGCAACAGCTCCGGCCAAGAAGTAATCCAGAGCTATCAAGGAGAGTGATATGAAAACACTTAAACTGAAGTCGCTGCTCATGGGCGCTGCATTCGCAGTTGCTCTGACAGCCTCGGCAAGCCCGGCTCACGCCGCATGGGTAAACGGCCCACATGGTCCGGATTACCGCCATGAGCGTTGGGACGACCACGCAAGACATAACCACGCTTGGTACGTTGCGCATCCGCACTACGTTCCCGGCTATGTCGTAGCGCCGCCGCCGGTGGTTTACACCCCACCGCCTCCGTCGCCCGGCCTGAATATCATCCTGCCGCTGCACTTCAACTAAGCAGCGCTAGGTAGAAGTTAGGGCCTCTCCGCAAGGGGAGGCCCTTTTTCTTGGGGTTTTATGACACGAACGAAATTTTTAGCCGCGCTCGAATTTGCGGGCATCTTCATTGGTCTTCCCTGCATCATGTATTTTCATGCCACGCGCTGGAACGTGCATGCCCTGCTGTGGCTGATCTCCCTCGGCGCGCTTGTGTGGCAGCGCATCTACGACAAAACCTCATGGCATGAGCTCTGGCACGGCCACGGCTGGGATGCGGGTGAGCGCAAGAAGGCCGTGTGGCGCTTTCTAGCCTCGACGGCGGCGATTATCCTGCTGACCCAGTATCTGGCGCCCTACCGCATGCTGACTTTCCCAATGCAGCGGCCCGGCTTCTGGCTGATCGTGATGGTGCTGTACCCGATCCTCTCGGTCATTCCACAGGAATTCGTATTCCGCAGCTATTTCTTCCGCCGTTATGAGGCGCTCTTCGGGAACGAATACGTGCTGACCGCCGCGAGCGCCCTCAGCTTCGCCTTCATGCATATCGTATTTCACAATTGGGTATCGCCGAGCCTGTGCCTCATCGCCGGCACAATCTTCGCCACCAGCTATCGCCGCCATCGCTCGCTGAAATGGGCGGTGATCGAACATAGCGCTTATGGCTGCATGGTATTTACTGTTGGTATCGGCTTCTACTTCCTCGTCGGCGGCGGAAGCCTGCGTTAGCCCTGCTCGCCGAGAACATCTTTCACCTTGCTGGCGAGCTGCTTCAGCGTAAACGGCTTCGGCAGGAAGTAGATCGTCTCGCCTGAGGTGAACTGCTCGCGGAGACGGTCTTCGGTATAGCCCGACACGAACACAACCTTCATGTTCGGCCAGCGCTCGCGAATATGCTTGTAGAGCGTCGGGCCATCCATCTGCGGCATGACGACGTCGGTGACCGTAAGGTCGATCTTGTCGCCACCTTCTTTATCGAGCACCTGCAGCGCTTCTTCGCCGCTGCGCGCTTCGAGGACGTTGTAGCCTTTATTGCGCAGCGCGCGGGCTGAGAACACACGCACGGCATCTTCGTCTTCGACCAGAAGCACAGTGCCAGCACCCGTGAGATCGGGGCCGGGCTTATCTTCGCTTGTATCCACGACAGGCGCTTCGACAGCCTTATCGCCCTGCTTATAACTCGGTAGATAAACAGTGAAGGTTGAGCCTTTGCCGACGATACTATCGACGCCGACAAAGCCGCCCGTCTGGCGGACGATGCCGTAGACGGTCGAGAGCCCAAGGCCGGTGCCGGAGCCCACTTCCTTGGTCGAGAAGAACGGCTCGAAGATGCGCTGCATAATGTCTTTCGGAATGCCGGTACCGGTATCCGTAACTTCGATGACAGTGTAATCGCCCGGCGGCATTTCGTCCTGACCGCGCATCGCCGTCTTATCCTGATGCAGTGCGCGCGTG
>DASTLS010000050.1:0-2154 GCA_035714725.1 Alphaproteobacteria bacterium
GGTATCGGCAGAGAGGCGGGAGAGAATATCGCCGCTGCGCGTGATCTCGAAATAAGCGGGGCTGAGTTTCAGGATGTGCTCATAGATCGCGCGGCGCAGGTCGGCGACAACGCGTTCGCCAAGCCAGGTCACGAGCGAATAGCGGCAATACGTTGCGACCGCTAAAATCATGATCGCGCCAAGAAGGCGGAACAGCGTCTGATCCAACATGTGCGGATTACCCGCCACAAAGCCGCGGTCGATGACGTAGCGCAGGCCGCCGACGATGCTGAGGGTCGTAACGCCCGCGATGAGAAGGGCGATGGCAGCGCCAGTAATGGCGAGCTTATACCGTCCCAGATAGGGGCCGATGAGCCGCAAGGCGCTCAAACCGGCCTTGGCGGGCGGCGCAGAGGATGGGGCGGGCGAGGGGGACATTAAAAACCTTTTTTAATGCATTGAATTTAAAGAAATTATATTGGCTTGTTCAGACGCGATTTCAATGTATTTTGTGCGCCGCATTTCAAAAGGAGACTATTGCGATGAATAACGATGCCCCACAGCGCCCGGTATATCCCGGCGTAACCGATGAAGCCGGCAGACCCTCCGATGGTATCGAATGGGCAATTGATGATGCGGGGCGGTATGTTCAACCCGTCTCTAAGCTAGCGCCGCAAAATCAGCCGGTTTTGAAGCCAAAAGGCTTTGAATAAATCCCTTACATTTCAGTTGTTTAACGTTCCGAGTCCGCGCCAATCTTAAATTTCTGGACAGGGCCAGCTCTACAGAATAGAGAGGAACGTTCAAACACGAGGCCGATTCCGAAAGGCCCGTACTTGCGATAACCAACAGAAGGCTTAGAGACTATGAGCGATATTACGGAACGTGTGAAGAAAATCGTTGTGGAACATTTGGGCGTCGACGCGGCCAAGGTCACGGACAATGCCAGTTTCATCGATGATCTGGGCGCGGACAGCCTCGATACGGTCGAACTCGTCATGGCCTTCGAAGAAGAATTTGGCGTCGAAATTCCCGATGACGCTGCCGAAAAGATCGTCACCGTGAAGGACGCGGTCGATTACATTAATCTGAAAAAAGCGGCCTAAGAGCGCGCGCTTCAGCTGTTGAATCCGGATAATTAAAATGCGCCGTGTCGTCGTTACAGGTATGGGCATGGTTTCGCCGCTTGGCGTCGGTGTCGACGTCAACTGGCGACGCATTACGGCTGGCGAAAGCGGCCTGCGTAAAATCACCTTGTTCGATGCATCCGACATTCCCTGCCAAGTCGCGGGTGAAGTGCCGCGCGGCGATGCTCCGGATCAATTCAATCCCGATCGCTATATCGAACCTAAAGAACAGAAGAAGATGGATGTCTTCATCCATTACGCGATTGGTGCGGCTGCCGAAGCGGTCAAAGACAGCGGCTATGTTCCTGCGAATGATGAACAGCGCGATCGTACCGGCGTCCTGATCGGCTCGGGCATCGGCGGCCTGAATGAAATCTACGAAACATCGCTGGTACTGCAGGAAAAAGGCCCGCGTCGCGTTTCGCCGTTCTTTATCCCGCGCTGTTTGATCAATCTGGCATCCGGCCAAGTATCAATCATTCATGGATATCGCGGTCCGAACCATTCTGTCGTTACGGCTTGCGCAACCGGCGCTCACGCGATCGGCGATGCGGCACGCCTCATTCAATTGGGTGATGCCGATGTCATGGTTGCCGGCGGTGCTGAAGCTGCTGTCTGTCGCATCGGTATTGCTGGTTTCTGCGCTATTCGAGCGCTCTCGACCAGTTTCAACGACACGCCCACCAAGGCCTCACGTCCTTACGACAAAGATCGCGATGGTTTTGTGATGGGCGAAGGTGCCGGCGTCGTGATGCTCGAAGAGTATGAGCACGCGAAGAAGCGCGGCGCGAAGATTTACGGCGAACTCGTCGGTTACGGTCTCTCGGGCGATGCCTATCACATGACCGCACCTGCTGAAGACGGCAATGGTGGCTCCCGCGCAATGAAGATGGCGTTGAACCGCGCTCAGCTCAATCCGGATCAGATCGACTACATCAACGCGCACGGCACCTCGACGCCGGTCGGCGACGAAATCGAATTCCGCTCGGTGAAGCGCATGTTGGGCGATGCAGCCGGCAAAGTGATGATGTCTTCGACCAAATCGGCC
>DASTLS010000051.1:0-1657 GCA_035714725.1 Alphaproteobacteria bacterium
TGTCTATAACGACAAATACGCGATCGTGCAGTTCGATGTCGAAAACGCGCCAAAGATAACTGTCATTCAATCTCATACCGTCGCCGAAGCTTTCCGCCAGCAATTTTATTCGCTCTGGAACAAGGGCACGCTTTTGAGCGATCCGGACATGTGCGATCCGGTCAAAGAAAGACTGAAGTTGATGTAAGGTAACGCCAGAGGGAGGCGCCGATGTATAAGACGCAAAGCCTGACCGCCAAGCAAATCAAAGCCGCCCGCGCGCTCCTCGACTGGTCGCAGGAAGATCTGGCGGCATCCTCCGGCCTTTCCGTTGCCACGATCCGCAAGCTTGAGATTGGCTTTATCTCCCCGCGCGGCTCGACAACCGACCTCTTGCGTCAGGCTTTTGGCAATGCCGGCCTTGAATTTGTGGAACCGGGCGGCGTACGCCATAAGCCCGACGATATCATGATTTACCAAGGCATCGATGGTGCCTGCGCTTTCTTCGATGACGTCTATCACACGGCAAAAAACAAGCGCTCTGATGTCGTGCTCGCCTGCCCTGCGGCGGACCGCTATTTCACCGATCTTATTGGCGATTACCGGAATACGCATATGGACCGCATGAATGCGATCAAGGATTTCGCCCGCGTGCGCTGCATTCTTACGGAAAACAAAGAGTTCATGCCGGCAGCGGCCTATTGCGAATATCGCGGCATCTCAAAGCACTATATCGATAGCGTGCCGTTCTATGTCTATGACGACAAATATGCCGTGATTATTCTGGAAGCCGAGCCATCGCCCAAGATTGTCGTGCTGCGCTCGCACACGGTTGCCGAAGCTTTCCGTCACCAATTTTATTCGATGTGGGACAAAGCGACGCCGTTGAATAAAGTCGACCGCAATATAAATGAAAAGAAACTTTTAAGAGCCTAGGCCCGGCCAACACTCGTATAGGTAAAGCCCGCCGCTCGCATGTCGGAGGCGCGGTATATATTGCGAAGGTCGACGAGGACCGGCTGCTTCAGGACTTCTTTCATCTGATTGATATCGAGAGCACGGAATTCATTCCATTCAGTGAGGATGACGGCAGCATCAGCCCCCTGCATCGCATCATAAGGCCCTTCGCACCAATCGAGATCACTCAGCAGTTTCTTGGCTTCTTCCATACCTGCAGGATCATAGGCACGTACGCGTGCACCGGCCTTTTGGAGTGCCGGAATAACATCGAGGCTGACGCTATCGCGCATATCGTCGGTATTCGGCTTGAAAGTAAGGCCGAGCACGGCGATGGTTTTGCCCTTCACATCGCCGTTACATGCGGCAATCACGCGCTGAGCCATGCCCTGCTTGCGCTTGGCATTAATGTCGATGGTGGTTTCGACCAGGCGCATCGGAGCGCCCTTGTCTTGCGCAGTACGAGCCAGCGCCATGGTATCTTTCGGAAAGCAGGAGCCGCCATAACCGGGACCCGCATGCAAAAACTTGCGGCCGATGCGGCCATCGAGCCCCATGCCTTTGGCAACTGTCTGCACATCGGCGCCAAGCTTCTCGCACAAATCAGCAATTTCATTGATGAAGGTGATCTTGGTCGCAAGGAAAGCGTTGGCCGCGTATTTCGTAAGCTCCGCCGTTTCCAACCCCGTCACAACCATCGGCGTTTCGATGAGGTACAGCG
>DASTLS010000052.1:0-9155 GCA_035714725.1 Alphaproteobacteria bacterium
CTTCTCAATAACGTTTCCCACAATATGATGTGGCATTGGTCAGGGACTCGTTTATCGTCTTTGCAATTAAGGCTGCGGGAAGGGATTCCTTCATGACGGTGAAGTCAAAATTACCGATACTCTTCGCGGCGCTCCTGCTCCTCTTCACATTTAGCATGTCGGGATCGGCTCACGCTGTTTCAGCGCCGACAGATCCATGCGCCGACGGCAGCAGCCCCTTTTCGAAAGAAGATCAACTCCTTCAGCAAAATCAGGCCGCAGTTGGTCAGGCGATCGCGCAAGCGAAAATGGCGACTGTTGCGGCGTTCGGCGAAGTCGATATCGCGACGCAGACCTGCTGGAAAAATATTCAAAACATTTTCTCGAGCCTTGCGGTGAGCGGCAACCCGATGGGCCTTATCACCAACGTGATCGTCCAGCAGATTATATCGATGGTTAATCAGGTATGTTCGGTTGTGTTGAGCGATCTCAATTCGATCAAAAATTTTGCGCTTAGCCAGTTCAATCGCATGTGCTTGCCGATGCCGAATTTCAATCTCGGATTGAACGGGTTTAATTTGAAAGACGTAACCTGCAATGGCACGGCTTTGTTCCAGCCAGGAGCCGGTAACGGCGGGCCGGCCGGCGTGACTTATGATTTCCGCAGCATGTTTGGCAACTCCGGGGCTTCATCGCAATGAAACGCATGAGTCCGGCACATCTTCGTCGCGCGTCAATTGCCCTAGCGCTTGTGGCAGTCTTCACAGTCGCGCAACCGCGCCCGGCACGGGCGCAATTTGATCCGGGCGTGCTTGCAGAGTTGGTGTTAACGGAAGCACATAACGCGGCCCAATTTATATGGCAGCATGCGGATTCTTTGATTACGCATATGTTCCAATCGCTCAGTACCGTCGTCAATACGGCAGGCCAGGAAGCGCAATCAGAAGCCAACAAATTGATCGGCCAATCGCAGACCCACCAGTCGGTCGTCAATAATATTGCCGGTCAAGCTGCAGATGCCGCGGGCAAGTATTATGTCGCCGTCGGCTCGAATGGCACGAAACTCACGACCACTTGCCCTACATCGGCGCTGATTACCGCCCAGGTTCAGTTAAAAGACGGCGTTGACGCGCTTACCCATGCTTTGACTGCAAACAATCAAAGCACGAATGTCGGCAATGGCGCTGCTGCCGAAGCTGCATGGCTTGCCGATACATGCAAAAAAGGTTTGCGCGATACGACCATTCCTTGGATCAAGGCAACAGGCGGCGCTTGCGCCCAGTCGCCGGCTCAAAGTGGTGCCTATGTCAACGAAGATCTCGATTCTGGAAGCGTAACCAATCTTGATCAATATTCATTGCCGGCTAAAACCAAACTTGTGGGCGGTACGCTCACGCTGCCAGATGCAACCGATTTGACTACTGCTGAAATGGGATTTGTCGCTGCAGAATATTATTGCAGAGGCTTGCGTATCCACCTTCCGGAACCACCTGGCGGCAACAAGCCGGTGCTGGGTATGGTTCATTCTTATCTCGAATTTTCAATGGCGCAGGCCAAGATCAACAAGGCTTTTCATATGTGCAATGCTGTCGTTGCCGACCGCACGGCGGTCAGTCAACAAGCTGCCACAATCTCAACCCCTCTACAGCAGCTTTATAATGCTCAGGTTGGCAGCTGCATCCAGATGAAGACGCAGGGCATGATTACGGCAGATGAATTGAGCAAATGCCAGACAAATGGCATGAGTGCTTTCAGCATTCGTAAATATAATGCCTTTGCTTATGGCCGACCGGATTATATCGCTTGGCGCTCGCAAAGCATGCAACAGAGTACGGAAACTCACATGCGGGACCTCAATGTAACCGGTGTGGAAAGGGCGAACAATTTTGCCAACATTGAACAGACAAGGCTGGGTCCGTTCTTGTCGGCCGTTGATGCGCTTAATGGCATAGCGCCCGCAGCCTATTCGAATAACCTGACCCCGGCGGGATCTGGCGCGCAATAGCTCGCTTTCGCCTAAACCCCCTCTATTTGCCGCTATTCGCCATCTATTAACCATTATTGAGGCATGGTATGAGCCTCAAAACACGCTGATTTTTTGTATTAAAAGTTCTGAGATATAATGGCTTTACTATCTATCCATAGATAATAGGGCCGGTTTTACAGGAATGACGATGGCTGACGGTTCAACACAGACCAAGGACCCCGCCGCAGACGCGCGGATGCAATCACTTTTGACCACCTTCCGTCAGGTGGGCATGCCGCTTTTGACCGCTTTAACCGAAACGCCGAGTGCGAATGCATCCGGCAACGCGAAACCGGGCGGCCTTAATCCTGAACAATTCAATGCTCTGATCGACAGCACGATTACCCTCAGCAATGAACTCGCTGCGCAACTTGGCGCGAGCGAAGATCAGCTTGATGCGTGGGTGCGTTGGTCGCTCGCTGGCGCTGCAAGTCAGGTTGTCGCTGCGCATTTCAAGGCGACGAGCAATGCGTTACCAGCCGATGAAGCCAAACGCCTCGCCGGTGTCGCGATCGAACTGCAGACGAAATTCAAGGCACAAATTCCATCGGGCAATGAGCCGATCCCGAATACGGTCGCGACCTTCCGCGCGAAGATGATGGAGGCCATGGTGCCGGTCATCGGTGCCGTCGCCCAATATTCTTTCGGTCGTGCCGAACATTCGCTGCTTGCCGAAGTCGCCGAGAAATTGATCAAGACTGCCGATCAGGTTACGCGTGCGCTGGCACCGGCTGGCGCTTCGCCGGAACAATGGCGTCTTCTCTGCTGGAATGTTTTGAAAGCAGCGGGACAGATCTATACGGAATCTCATTACGCCGAAGCTGATCGCCTCCTTTATATGAATCCCGATGATCGCGCGGCTTACTTCGCGCAACACGGCCAGATCGTGCCGATGACGCAGGTTTGGCAAGCTTTCAATCAGCGCGTCGCGATGCTGGCGACGCTCGCCACGTATCTTGATGTTCCGGCATCCGCCCATCTTGAAACGCAAGGGTGGCAGTGATGATCACGCCTGCGGTCAAAACTCTTGCGGCTTGCGTCTTGATGGCATCGAACACCTATCATGTTCCGCCAGCAATCATGATCGGTATCATGCAGGTTGAAGGCGGCCATATCGGCCAAGCCGCTGGCCCCAATTTCAACGGCACTTATGATCTTGGTCCCATGCAAGTCAACACGCGCTGGGTCCCGCAATTAGCGCAGATGTGGCACGTCAATAACCGCACGGCTTATTCATGGCTAAAAGATGATGGCTGCGTAAACGTGCATGTTGCAGCCTGGATTTTGCGCCAGAAGATTGGTGAGACCGGCAGCTATTACGGCGGCATCGCCCACTACCATTCCGCGACGCCGCAGATCGGCGCGCAATATGCTTCACGTGTGATCGCGGCGATGGACAGAAAAGGTCTGGTCACGCACGACGCGCCAATGCACTATTATCCCCAAGTCGCCCAACGCTAACCGGGATTTGATATGCAGCTTTGCAAGCGCCTGAAGTTTTTGATGCTGACGGCTATGGCCGTTCTTCTGCTTTCCACTTCATCTTATGCTGCGCAACAACCGGATCCTGCGGCTAATCCCGTTCTCGCTCACTTAATGAAACTTGGCGCCAAGATGTTTTATCTCGGCACAGAAGGTGGACTCGATGGATGGTTCATCGTCAAAGGCGGACAGGTGCAAATCGTTTATAGCGCGCCCGACAAAAAATCGGTCCTGATCGGCGGTTTGTTTGGTGACGATGGCGACAGCATCACGGCAAATCAGATCAAGAATCTGATGAAGACGAATCCCGAGATCAACGCCATGATGACCAAGGCAGCGGATGAGCAACTCACGCTGCACAAAGAAACAACACCTTCACCTGCAGCACAATCGGCGTCGAGCTCGCCTTCAGTCGCCTTATCGCCAGGTGAAAGGCTAATTCAGGAATTGTCGGCAGCATCTGGCGTTACCATTGGTAGCGGCAAGCCCGTCCTTTTTATGGTGATGGATCCGAATTGCCCGCATTGCCAGGCGACATGGAAAGCGCTGCGCGCATCTGTTCTTGATGAGAAGCTCAAGATCCGCATGGTTCCTATCGGCACATTGAATACGGATAACGAGCGCGCTGCCGCGCAATTCCTGCATGCAACCGATCCGCTCAACACCTGGGACAAATATGTAAGCGGCGACAAATCGCAACTCGCGGGCACGCCCGATCAGGCACTTTTGGATGCCGTGCGCGCCAATCACATGCTAGTCGATAACTGGAATATTCAGGCGACACCCTACATGGTCTATCGCGCCAAGGATGGTAAAGTGAAAGTGGTGCAGGGCGAGTTGGATAAGCCGGAAAAAGTCTCGGTCTTCCTCGCCGATTTGGGGTCCTAAGCATGGCGAACTGGCTGCAAAAGGTCAGAGTTCCCGCCACGACCGGCCAAAAAAGCCAAACCCTTCCGGCTAAGGCACGATCCACTTCCGTAACGACCGCGCCCAAGCCAGTGTCCGAACCGGCCATCCTGCCCAATGCCTCGCTCATATATGGCATGGCGGCCAGTGCTTTATTTGTGGTGGCTGTCTATTTTTTCGTAACAGGGGTATGGTTTAGCGGATTTTTGGTACTGTTGCCCGCTTGCTGCTTCCTCGGTTTTTCGCTTCATTTTCTTAAGGCTAGATGACAGGCAGCCCCAAGACACTGTAAGTTCCGAATGTGATTCGCATATTTAAGGTGACCATGAACGTTCGATTGAAAGTTTTGCTGAGCCTTACCGGTCTTGTGATGTTGGCCGGATGCGATAATGGGTACAGCCCCGCCGGTAACAACCTTGCCGCTGAGCCGGATATCGTTTCGGTGAAGCTTGCGCAAGCGGCGGATAAGGCTTCCAACGCGCTCGACACAATCGCCGGCATCGAACAGCAACGCAGCCCGGCAACGCCGCCGCTTGAAGATTATACCGGCGCGCCTGCCAATTTGATGCAGCCGGTTTCTATTCGTTGGTCCGGTCCGATTGATCAGATCGCGCGCCAATTGGCTGAGCATGCCGGCATGCGCTTTCGCGTGAAAGGCCGCACGCCGCCAGTGCCGCTCACTGTTACAGTCGACTCCTATCAAAAACCGATCCTTCATGTGCTGCGCGATATCGGCTTGCAAGCCGGCCATCGCGCCGATCTCGCTGTCGATCCGAACGGCGGCGTGGTCGAGCTTCGCTATGCACCGTCCGATCAGTCGGTACCGACGCTGACGTCGGCGACCATCAATGCAAACGAAATCAAATAACGCCGCGCTGCGGCACTTCCTCGCTCTCGCAGCCATGCTCGGCGCGTTGGCGTTGCCGTTGCCGTCGGACGCTGCAAGCAGCAATTTAACCGCTGCCATGAGCGCCGATCCTGTGCCTGCATCTGCGCTTGCAGCACCGGCATCTTACGCTTCGCTCGGTTCATCTTCGTCATCGTCTTCTGCTTTCTCATCGACGCCCGCGCAAACAACCGGACCTGCACCGCAACCGCCGACGATCCAGGACCTCGAAGATCAAGCTGCAGCTCCTTCAAGCGATGACACGAACAAGCAAGCCGATCTCATGGGTTTGCAAATTCGCGCCGATGCTATTCGCGAAGCTGCACTTTCTTACGGCGCGCGCGGCGGTCTTGCTTACCGCACGTTCGAAATTCAGCGTCGTCTCGCGGAGTACGATATCAGTCTGAACAAGACGTTCAATTTCTCGCGGCTTCTCGTCGCAGCGCCGACCGGCCTGATGATCGAACCGCCGGTTGTTTCCGAAGCGCAGCGTGCAGTTTTGGTCAACACAGGCGGTCAAGCTGCTGCTACCGCCGATCGCGTTTATCGCATCAATCGCAATGCACGCATTGTGACCGCACCGCGCAATTGGCATCTCTATCTCGAGCGTGACTGGGGCCGCGTCGATCCGCCGCCGGGTCTACTTTTGCCGCGCGATGACGACGAGCGCGCCGCATGGCGCAAATATGTTCAGGAAGGCTGGGCAGCCGGTGTACAGCAAGCCGAAGAAACTTTTGAGGCTGATCTCGACCGCTTGACCGCTGATTTTGTCGGCATGGTGCGTTATCGCGAATTGCTGGCTCAGGGCATGATTTCACCACCTTACGCGCTTGCGGATGATCGCGGCGTGACGGGCGGCGGGTCCGAAATGCGTGTCGGCGACCGCGGCGTGACGATCACGGGACCATCGGCGCTTATTCCGCGGAGCGATTCATGGACACCGGCCACACGGTAAATCAAAAGATCGACGAGATGGCGGTGAAGATCGGCACCTGGCCGAACGAGCCGTTGCGCATTGCCGAAGAACATTTCGACGAATTGCTGCAATGGTGCGCGCATCAGCGTGCGAGCGACGTGACGGTGCAAACTGATCGCCCCGTCTATATCGAAGTCGATGGCATACTCTTTCCAATCACGCGCCGCAGTCTCGATAGCGCCGACATCGCCAACGTGTTGGCAAAACTTTATGGTCCCGATGCGCTGGCGAAGCTGGCATCGGGTCGCGATCTCGATCTTTCATACGAAATTCGCCCAGATCGCAACACGCGCCTTCGCTTCCGCGTAAACATCACGGCTGTGATGAGCAGGGGGCGCGACTCTGTTCAAGTGACGCTTCGTGTTTTGCCGTCTCTGCCGCCGACGCTTGCCGACCTCGGTATCGAACAACCGATCATCGATAACTGGTCGCCGCGCCAGGGCCTTGTACTGATCACAGGCCCAACCGGCAGCGGTAAAACGACATTGCTTGCAGCAGGTTGCCGCATGCTCGTCGAGCGTGAAGAAGGCTGTGGCAAGATGCTCACCTACGAAGCGCCGATCGAATATGTTTATGACGCGATCTCGGGTCCGCATTCGCTCGTCGCGCAATCGGAAATCCCGCGCCATCTGCCAACATTTGCTGCCGGTGTACGTAACGCTTTGCGCCGCAAGCCGAACATCATTCTCGTCGGCGAAGCGCGTGATCGCGAAACCGTGATGGCTGCCATCGAAGCCGGACAAACAGGCCATCTTGTTTTCTCAACCGTTCATACCATCGGCGTTGCTGCGACTATTCGACGCATGGTGAGCGTGTTCGAGCCCGGCGAACGTTCGGAACGCGCCTTCGCTATGATGGAAACGCTGCGCATGGTTGTGACACAAACGCTCGTGCCGCGTGTCGGCGGCGGCCGCATCGGCATGCGCGAGTTCATGGTGTTCAACGAAAAAGTACGCGAGAAGCTGCTCGATATGCCGATTGAGCGCTGGACCACCGAAATTCAAAAGTTGCTGCCAAAGCATGGCCAGCCGATGGAAGTCACGGCCACCAAGGCTTTTAAGGGCGGCGTTATTGATCGCCGGACATTCCTTTTCCTGACCAAAGGTTTCTCCGACGGCGACGAAGACGATTTTGACGAATCAATCGAGACGGACGAAATCTAAACGTCATGGATATTCACTGGCGCAACACCCAAAAACCGGCCCGCTTTTTCGCACTTGATGCGCGTGCCTTTGCGGCCATTCTCCTGTTTCTGCTCCATGCGCGCCTGTGGACATTTATTCTCGCCATTGTCGTCATGTTTGTTTTCTGGCTGCTGGAGCGTCGTGGCCTGACATTTGAGGCGTCTTTACGCGCTTTGCGCAGCTGGGTTTTGGGTCGCAAGCGTCCCGCGAATCACCGCCGCGCGAATCGCCACTGGATCGATTTCGGCTGAGCTAAAACGTCACCGCTCTTGTGGCCTAAATGCCACAAATCTATTGCAAAAACTTGTCTTTCATGTAGCTTTCAGCGCTGTATATTGCTGCGTTCTGGTTAGTCCCCTAAGATTCTCTCGCACGCCCCAGGAAAAGAGTCGCTCCCTATGTCGCACCGGGTTTTCCCAGCCTCAAAGTTTTATGTCCTCTTTGCCTTGGGACTCTCCGTTTTACCTTCGACTGCCTTTGCCGGATTTGAATGGGTGCCGCCCGCGGAAAGTTCGCTTCCGCCACCGTCAACATCTGCGCCGCCGGTATATGCGCAAGCACCTGCGCCTTCAGTTCAAACTTGGCCTGTCACGCCACCATCTTCAGTAACCTCCATGCCGCTTTCGGCTTCGGATGACATCAAGCCCGTCATCATTGAAGGCCGTGCACCTGCGCGCACGACAAGCGTTGTTACGCAAGCGCCAACGCCGTTGATTGAAACAGCCCCTGTTTCATCAGCACCGGCCCCCGTTTCTGTTCCCGTCACGCCGTCGCGCGAAAGCTCGATGGTGATGCATCCGCTTTTGCCGCCGCCGTCGGCAACGACGACCACAGCAACGACAACTGTTTCGACAACCACGACAGATTCCGGTCCTGTCGTGCGCGGCTTCGCAAAAGAAGTGCCGCTTGCCGTTGCGCTCCGCCAGATTTTGCCGCCGGGCTATGGTTTCTCGGTTGATCCGGATGTTGATCTCGGTGTCCTGATTTCATTCAAGGGCGGCAAGCCGTGGCGCCAGACTTTAGCGGACGCTCTCGACCCCGCCGGTCTCGTGATGCGCGAGAAGGGCCAGATGATCAGCATCGGTCGTATCGGTTCGCAGCCGACCCCCGTCAATACAGCTGAAAGAATGCCGCCGACCATGACGCCTTCGGCGCCTGCGCATATCCTCGAGCCGCCGGGCGAAATGCCGGTTGTTCCGATGCGCGCAATTTCGACATCACCTGCCGCTCAACAAGAAGCAGCGCCCGTTGCCGACAGCTGGGTTGCGAGCCGTGGCGACAGCTTGCACAAAGTTCTTGAAGGCTGGGCCCGCCGTTCGAACGTCGAGCTGAACTGGATGGCGGAATACGATTATCCAATTCAAGCTTCCTTCACATACAGCGGCTATTTCGAAGATGCCATGCGCGCCATCCTGACCGGCTTTGAAGAAGCGCATCCTGAGCCGGTCGCCGAACTTCATAACAACCCGGGTTTGGGCCAGCGTGTGCTGGTCGTTCAGACTCGCGGCAACAGCTATAGCGATTAAAGCGGAGTATTCGATGATGGTTCGTCTTGCTTCCGGTTTCCAGTGCCGGACGGTGTTACGCCCGATTCTTGCGGCATCTGTTTTTGTTGCCGCGTTCGCGCTCGCCGGTTGCAACGACCAGAAGACACGCGACCTAATCGATCAGCGCGCTGCGGATTCGCAGCAAGCGATGGTCGATATGAATCATAAC
>DASTLS010000053.1:0-8929 GCA_035714725.1 Alphaproteobacteria bacterium
TGCAGCTGTTACGTTAAAGCTTGGCGTGCCGCCGATGGAGGCAACGCCGGCTGCTGTCTTGATCACAACGCCAGCGCTTTCCTTTGGCATCATGGCTTTCAACTGTTGCACGCGATTTTCGGCCATCGCTTCGGTTGGAAAGCTGCCGAGGTCGGCATAAAGTTTCGGCGCAACTGACAATTGCGCGCGGCGTGTTTTGTAGTAAGCGAGATTGTGTTTTACCTGCTCTGGCGTCAGGTCGATACGGCCGACACGCTCAGCATCGGCATCCATTCCCGCCATGCCGTAAGCTTCGGCAAGATTTTGGCGGAGAGCGGGTGTCGCGCCTTTGTCTTTGATATGCGGCTCGAGCAATTTGATCGCACGATCATAATCACCGACCATGACGTAGGAATGCGCGAGGTTGCTCATGACATTCAGGTCATCCGAATTTTCATCGAGCGCATCGCGGTAAGATTTCTGTGCGGCGGTGTGATTGCCGAGATAATCGAGCGCAATGCCGAGGCCGTTCATCGCCTTGCCGTCGCTGCTGTCGATTGCGAGAGCTTGTTCATACTGTGCCTTGGCCTCAAATGCCTGGTTCATCTTGATCAGGACGCGGCCATAATCGCGATGCAACTCGCCATTGTCAGGCTGCTGGTGCGTTGCTTCGCGATACTGCGCTGCTGCACCCGTCATGTCGCCATGGGCTTCCAAAATCTTGGCGAGCGAGAGGCGCGCATCCATATCGTTCGGGTCGGTCTGCAATGCCTTCTGGTAATAGCCCGCCGCATTGCTGTCATCGCCTCTGGCATGCAGCTGGTTGCCGGTTTCGACCAGATTACCCGCCCCGCCATTGCCACCACCGCACCCGGCCAAAAGCGCCAAAAGCGAGACTGCGGCAAGCCCTTGGGAAACAATCGTTTTCTTGCTGGTCATGGGGAAAGCCTTAACTGGCGGGGTGAAAAGCAGCGCCATTCTGCCAGAAGTAGGGCTTAACCAAAAATTATTTTTCTTATAGCTAATCTATTGGCAAGGTTTGTCTTTTCGGTTTCTAGTGACCCCCGGTATGAACGATCAAACACACGCAACAGGCGCGACCCTCGCGCAAATCACGCAAGATCTGCCGCGTCTCATCGAGCGCATGCATCGTCGTTTCCTCGACGTGCTGCGTATCGAGCTGACGCGCCACGGCATCAATGACATCAGCCCTGTGCAGGCCATGATGCTCGCCAATATCGGCGACGAAGAGATTTCCGTCCGCGATCTGATCGAGCGCGGCTATTACCTTGGCTCTAACGCCTCCTATAACCTCAAGAATTTGGTCGATGGCGGCTATGTCGAGCGCCATGCGTCCGAGCGTGATCGCCGTGCTGCACGCCTCAAAGTCTCGGACAAAGGTCGCGCTATCCTCGATGCGCTTAAGAACCTCAATACCCAGACGACTGACACCCTGCTGAAGCAGGAGTCCGAGCAGCGCGATCTGGAGGCCACCTACCGCATCCTGCGTCGCCTCGAGCATCGCTGGTCGGATAGCATCCGCTTTGCGGATAAGGGCACCAGCGAGGAATTTTAGGCCCGCTTGCCTAAAAAGCCCGAACTGCTACTGTCGGGCTCCCTCCTAAGACCCGCCTCTTTTTCACACCCCCGTATCGTTTCATGGTTGCGCGCGTATCCACCGTTGCGTTTGAAGGCACGTCCGTTCTCGACATCGACGTTCAGGTCCAGATGTCGGCGGGTGTTGTGTGCTTCAGTATCGTAGGCCTGCCGGATAAGGCAGTTGCGGAAAGCCGCGAGCGCGTGCGTGCGGCGTTGTTCGCACTTGGCCTCGCGCTTCCCGCCAAACACATCACGGTCAATCTCGCACCCGCCGATGTACTGAAGGAAGGCTCGCATTTCGATTTACCGATTGCGCTTGCATTGCTTGCGGGCATGGGCGTCGTGCCGCTTGAGGAAATCGCGAACTACACTGCGCTTGGTGAATTGGCACTCGATGGTGCGTTGTCGCCTGTTGCAGGCGTGTTGCCTGCGGCTGTCACGGCATCGGCGCATAATCGCGGACTGATCTGCCCGGCAAAGAATGGCGGCGAAGCTGTGTGGGCAGGTGAGTTGGAAGTTCTCGCACCGCCATCACTGCTTGCACTCATCAATCACTTCAAGGGCACACAAGTGTTGGGCCGGCCCGAGCCGCGCTTGCAAGTGGACGAAGATAGCTTTGCCGATTTGCGTGACATCAAGGGACAGGAAAGCGCCAAGCGCGCTTTGGAAATCGCAGCCGCCGGTGGTCACAATCTTCTCATGATCGGCCCGCCCGGTTCCGGCAAAAGCATGCTGGCGTCGCGTTTGCCGGGGCTTTTGCCACCGCTCGATCCGGCTGAGGCGCTTGAAGTTTCGATGATCCATTCATTGGCCGGATTGTTGGATGAAGGTAAGTTGCTGCGTCGTCGTCCGTTCCGTGATCCGCATCACTCGGCATCTTTGCCGGCGCTTGTCGGCGGCGGCATGCGCGCAAAGCCGGGTGAAATATCCCTCGCGCATAAAGGCGTTTTGTTCCTCGACGAGCTGCCGGAATTTCAACGCCAGACATTAGAAGCCTTGCGCCAGCCTTTGGAAACAGGCCGCGCGGTTGTCTCTCGCGCCAATCATCACGTGACATATCCGGCACATGTGCAGCTGATTGCGGCGATGAACCCCTGTCGCTGCGGCCATATGGATGATCCTGCAATTGCCTGTGGACGCGCGCCGAAATGTGCAGCGGATTACCAATCGCGTATCTCAGGGCCTCTATTTGACCGTATCGATTGCCATGTCGAGGTGCCTGCCGTCAGCGCATCGGATCTCAGTCTACCGCCGGCGCGTGAAGATAGTGCGACGGTTGCGGCACGCATTGCATCGGCTCGTGCCATTCAGAGTGAGCGTTACAAAACCCTCGCGAACGATAATCAGAAAAATCTTCTGCGCACGAACGCCGAAGCGGATGGTGAATTGCTGGAGCAAGTCGCAGCGCCCGATCAAGCGGGTCGCGCGTTGCTGACACAAGCTGCGGAGCAGATGAAATTATCGGCGCGCGGTTATCATCGCGTCTTGCGCGTGGCACGAACTTTGGCGGATTTGGCAGGAAGCGACGCAGTCACCCGCGTCCATATCGCCGAAGCGATCAGTTACCGCAGGCCAGGGCTGGGACGGAGTTGAGGCGGAGGACTTTCGGCATCTGAAAATCAAAAGGTGCGAGAAGCTCGAGCGCTTTTTTGCAGAAAGGCGAATGTGCATTCGTAGGCCTGCTTGCCGCCATATAAATTTCGCGCAGCAAATCCGTGCCGGTATCGGGGCAAAGGCGCGTACGATCGGCAAATCGCAGATTAAGTTCGAGCGCTGTCATGAAGACGCGGCCGCGTGGATTCTCGGCATGTCCCTTCGTTTGCAGAAACTGCAAGATGTGGACAAAGCCAATCGCTTCGGACTGCGCTTCCGCTGTTGAATAACCTGCAAATTCACGCTTCACGGCACTTCACTCCCAGAAATTTTTTAGTCTTGGTCTTGCCTTATCGCCTTCGACTATTGCCGTAAGGCGGTCGGGCACATTGCCAGCGGTGAGTTAATAACGGCTGAATCGCGGGCCCAAGGGTCCGTGCCGGTCTTCCATCGCTGGCGGTAGAATTACGGAAAACCGTAATCCGGCAATAACTTACCGAATCCGTTCCGGAGACGCAACTATCTTAATAATTTCAGGATTAGGGGCTTAGCAACCGCCGCGCAGGCCGCAGCTTTGCGTTGGCTGCGTCGCATAGGCCGGGCCCGAGGCCGAAGCCTGGATAAGGCCTTTCGGCGTGGCAGGCTGCGGAGCGGCCTTCTTGGCGAGGATGGTGCTGTATTGCTGCTTGATGCCAACCTGACCCTTGCGGAAGTCGGCGAGCAGCTTGCCGTCGAGCGTACGGCCGGTCGGCAGGTTGACGCTCAGCGGGTTAACCTGGTTACCGTTGATCAGAACTTCGAAATGCAGATGCGGGCCCGTCGCGCGGCCGGACATGCCGACATAGGCGATAACTTCACCCTGATTGACGTGGCCGCCGCGATGGACGTTCGCATTGAAGCGGCTCATATGAGCGTAGGCGGTTGAGAGATTGCCGCTGTGACGGATGCGGATGTAGCGGCCATAGCCATTCTTGAATCCGATTTCTTCGACGGTGCCGTTACCGGCGGCGAAGATCGGCGTGCCGATGTTGGCGCCGAAGTCGACGCCCTTATGCATTTTGCTGTAACCCAAGATCGGATGCATGCGCATGCCGAAGCCCGATGTGATGTGCGCAGCGGCGACAGGTGTACGGAGCAGGGCGCGGCGAACGCTTTGGCCGCGGTCATCGAAATAGTCGACGCTCTTGTCGCTGAACATGACGCGATAGATCGGGTGCACCTTGCCGCCGACATTGAGCGCGGCATAGATCACATCGCCTTCGCCAACCGCCTTGCCTTGCGCGGTCATCGGTTGATCATAAAGAACTTCGAAATGATCGCCGGGATGAATGTCGCGCTGGAAGTCGATATCGTGCGAATAAATATGGATAAGTGACGCCATGATCGCGTGCGGTACGCCTGAACGATCACCAGCTTCATAGAGGGACGAGCGGATTTCGCCTTGCGCTGCGAGGCGCTGGCGGACGATTGGAACGAGGCGAACGTTGGCGGTGAAAACGCCTTGAGCATTGCGCGCGACCGAAACTTCCTTGGTTGCTTCGGGAAGGAACGTAGCGCCTGTCAGGGTTTCGTTCTGCGTCGTGCGGGCAAAAGCAAGCGTCACAGCCTGGCCGGCCTTGAGGCTGCGCAGATTATAAACTTTGCTCAGCGCATTCATGGCAGCTGCAGCGTCGGCGTCGGATGCGCCGCTGTCGGTCAGGAGTTCAGCGAATGTCTGGCCGTCATCAAGCTCGGCTTCGCGCGTTGCGTTGATGGGCTTTTGATTGACGGCGGCAATAGCGGCAGTGCGTGCGGTGGCAATCGCTTGTGCAGGCACGGAATTAGCAACAACTTGGAGTGCAGACGTGGCAACCGGATGCAGCGCATGACCGGTCACGCCAATACCCATGACGAGCGTGGCAGCAAACAGCAGCTGGAAGATCGGGGTGGTCCGCAGAGAACTTGCGCGGGCTATTCCAAGTCTTGTTTTTAGCAAGATATTACCTTTTGACGGGTTTCTACACGGCACATAAGCGCCGAAGATGTAATCAGTGGCCGGGGGTGTCAACCGCTAACTTGCCGTTTTTGTTAAGTTTTCGTTCATATTTTGGGGATAAAGACGGGGACGAGTGGGTGTAAAATATTGATATGGTTAAGTTTTAGGTTCACATAAAGGGGGTCTAAAATTCTCATAAACTGAGAAATATAATTAATAATTTTTGCTTATTAGAGAAATATAGTTACTTTTCACCACGACACAAAATTGCGCGATCAAGCTTTAGACGGTGATTTGGCCAAATCACTGGAATGACCTCCCTATTAGTAGAAAGCCTCAGTAATTCTGGCGCGGGTCGGAACGGCAGGGAATGTAGCTCTGCACCACCCACCAATCGGGATGCGCTGCGAGGATTTGCGATGCCGCATTACGTGCGGCGTTGCGATCGGCATAGAAGCCGAAGCATGTCGCGCCGCTGCCGGACATGCGCGAAAGTAAGCAGTTGTCCGTTGCTTCCAGCGCTTTCAAAACAGATCCCACCATCGGCTCGCTATCAATCGCGGCGAGTGTGAGATCGTTGCTGCGCGCTTTCAGCTCAGCGATAAGCGTGGCTAAATCCTTCGGCGCCTGTTTCAATTGCGCGTGCGGTGAGAAATCGCGACCCAGCATTTTGTAATGTTTGTAGACGCCGGGTGTCGGCAAAGCCTTGTTGGGATTGACCAGAACGATATCGGCGTAAGGCAGATCGCATGCGGGCTCAGTGCCTGTTGCGGTCATATAATTGTTTTCGACCTTGAGGCAGACAGGCACATCTTGTCCTTGTTTTGCAGCCGCTTCCAGAATGCGTCGGTCATTCGGCGGAAGCGACCAGTGCTTCGCCAGCGCGCGCAAAGTTGCAGCCGCATCGCTCGATCCGCCACCGATGCCGGATGCAATCGGCAGTTTTTTGGTCAGCGTAATTTTGACGTTAAGGTTTTTATTCGTCAGATCAGCCAGGGCTTTGGCCGCGCGTACCGCGAGATTGCTGTCGGTCGGCTCATTCGCCAAAGCACCGGCCTGCGGGCCATCGATAAAGAAGTCGAAATTTTCGGATGGCTCCAAAGTGATGCTATCGCCAACCCCTGCAAAAGCCACAAGGCTATCAAGATCGTGATAGCCGTCCGCGCGCCTGCCGGTGACGTGCAGGTATAGGTTGAGTTTGGCGGGGGCAAATTCAGTAATCATAAGGAAGGCGGGGTTTTGACTAACGGATAGCTATTCATAATGCGAATTGCTAACAACGTCCAACACATCCCTTGGCCGGGGCTTTAGGCCTTAGATCGGTTTCACTTTTATGCGCATTCTCTTTTTCGGCGATATCGTCGGCCGCACCGGCCGCGATGGGCTGGCAAAACACCTGCCCAATCTTAAGGCGAAGCTAAAGCCTGACGTCGTGATCGTGAACGGTGAGAATGCCGCTGGTGGTTTCGGCATCACGGAAAAAATCGCGCAGGATTTCTACGCGCTTGGCGTCGATTGCCTCACGACCGGCAATCATGTCTGGGACCAGCGCGAACTGATCAGCAATATACAAAACGATCCACGCCTTGTGCGACCGTTGAACTATCCGGAAGGTACGCCGGGTAAAGGCTTCTATCTGCACGCTCTGCCGAACGGAAAGAAAATCCTGATTGTGAATGTGATGGGCAAGCTTTTCATGGAGCCCTCGCTCGACGATCCGTTTGCTGTGACCGAGAAATTTCTCGCGCAATATAAATTGGGTGCGAGCGTTGCCGCCATCTTCCTTGATTTCCATGCGGAGACAACGTCCGAGAAAATGGCGTTCGCGCATAATTTCGATGGGCGCGTCTCAGCCGTTGTCGGCACGCATACGCATGTGCCGACCGCCGATGATCAGGTGCTGCCGAAAGGCACGGCCTTCCAAAGCGATATCGGCATGTGCGGCGATTACGACAGCGTGATTGGTATGAAGAAGGAGCTTTCGCTCTGGAAATTCCTGCGCAAAATTCCCGGCGAGCGCATGGTGCCCGCCGAAGGCGAAGCAACTGTCTGCGGTACGCTCATTGTTACAGACGATGCGACAGGACTTGCGAAATCGATCGATGCCGTAAGGATCGGCGGTAGGTTGAAGGAACAGTTGCCGAATTAGCGTTCGTTCTTGAGAAGAATACGACCGAACAGACGCTCAATTCGCTTTGCTTCATGCACAGCAATCTTCTTTTGCTTTTTTGTCGAATTCGAACTCGTCGCAATTGTTCGCGCTGCTTTATATTCTTGTTTCCACTTAGCTTCGGCCAATTCATTGCGACCTGTTTCGAGCGCTTTGCGAAAAACTAGTCTGTCGTCCGTTAGGGGCGGAAAATGTCTGTCATGAGGATAATCGGGGACGATAGTTCCGAGTTTAATATGCAGCGGCTCAAGAACTTTTTCTTTGATCTCTTTTACGGCACCGGCATCAATCCCTGGAATTTTCAATAGTTCCTGTTCGCTATATGTGACCAGTTCGCCGCTATAAAGAATGTCCGCTTTCGAAAGCGCAGTGCGAACGGGAAGCGAAAGAGAGAAGCTATTTAATGCACGGCGGTAATTCTGGTTCATCCAGATATCTTCCATCGTAGCGATATCGCCGCCGGTGAGTAATTGTCGGAAAAGCACATCTGCTGACTGATCTCTTGTTCCAGAAGGTGCATCTATGATGCGAACGCCTATCACGAGACGATGGGGGTTTCGAATATGTTCGCGGACTTCGTCCATGCCTCTGCGGCCAAAATTGGGGGTACCACCCATTAAAGTCATTTCGTCATGACGTACTAATTCGCCGACATAGCGTATGCCGCCTTCCGCACGATTCAGATGAGAGCCGGCAAGCGCGTTCAGGGTGCGTTTTGAAATCGGGAAACTATCCAGCCTGCGGCTGTAAATCGGGTTGGCCAGCATTTCGGCCATTGTCACATCAGTCATAATAAGCCTTCAAAAATGGGTCTTTGAAATTTCAGCCATTTTACCATGTAGGCGATAAGTGGAATAGTTTCTTGCCCTTCTGGCCTAGGGCATTAAGAATCTTGGAAATTTTCGAGTAAATCCGGCCTCAAATCGTTAACAAATCCTTGAAACCGGCCATCAGATGGCCTATTTCACCTTTGCCGAAACACAGATGTTTCGGGTCTGGCCGCTAGGCATGTCTGGGGCTGGATGGTTTCGACCCCAAAATAACCTTGTTATGGAGCTTAAAGATGAAATTCCGTCCCCTGCATGACCGTGTTGTTGTGCGCCGCCTTGAAAGCGACGAACGCACCGCCGGTGGCATCATCATCCCCGACACCGCTAAGGAAAAGCCGAGCGAAGGCGAAATCATCGCCGTTGGACCTGGCGCCCGCGATGAAAGCGGCAAGATCGTATCCCTCGACGTTAAAGCTGGTGACCGCATCCTGTTCGGCAAATGGTCCGGCACGGAAGTGAAGATCAACGGTGAAGATCTCCTCATCATGAAGGAGTCCGACATCATGGGCATCATCGAAGGTGGTGCTAAGGCCGGCAGGAAAGCCGCCTGAAGAATCGAGCCCCAACGGAATCGACAAGAAGGATCAATAAATAATGGCTGCTAAGGAAGTCCGCTTCGGCACCGATGCACGCGATCGCATGCTGCGTGGTGTCGACATTCTCGCGAACGCGGTTCGCGTGACCCTCGGCCCCAAGGGCCGCAACGTCGTTCTCGACAAGTCGTTCGGCGCACCGCGCATCACCAAGGACGGTGTGACGGTCGCCAAGGACATCGAGCTCGCC
>DASTLS010000054.1:0-14576 GCA_035714725.1 Alphaproteobacteria bacterium
TCTGTGGCGCCTGAACCGACAGCTGATCGTTATGCTGTGAGTTCGCGCGTAATGTCGCCACCGCCGGCGCTCACATCCCCCCCAATGCCGCAAGCTCAACCTGCCGCATCATCTCTCGCTTACGCGACGTTATCTGAGGAAGATAACAAGCCTTTGCTGGCGCAAGCTGAGCCAGCCTATCTGCCGCCGCTTTCTGCCCCCAAGCGCCCACCCGCTGATGCACCTGTTCCTGCGACGGCTTATCCCGTCGTGAAGGCGCAACCGGAAGGGCCCGTTCCAAGTTACATGGATCTGGGTACCCGCTCCGGTATCGATGCTGGCGTGCAAGGTTATTATTACGAATATCGCGAATACCAGCCGGTGGATGCCAATCTTCATGGCGCCAAGCTCGGTTTCACGGGAACCGGTACAATGACGTTTAATCATGGTGTCTTCGGCATGATTGACGGTCGCTATGGTTTCGGTGATGTGAATTATCACGGCAGCGGCTTCTCGAAAAATCATGATGACGAAGTTTGGGAAATCCGCGGTCTCGCCGGCATGGATTTCAATTATCGTACATTCTCGATGTCGCCTTATTTCGGCATCGGCTATCGGAATGATTACAGCGATGATCGCGGCATTACGACGACGAATGCGGCCGGATATCGCCGCGAGAATGATCTTTGGTACGTGCCGCTTGGTGTCATGCCGCGTTTCCGTATCGATTCCCGTTCGCGCATTACCTCGAAATTCGAAACCGATCTTGTCGTCCACGGCAACCAGCGGACGTATTTGACGGATTTTTATCCGACCGATCCGATTATCAATAATACGCAAGGCTCGGGTGTCGGTTTGCGGGCCGAAATTTCTTATGAAACGCCGAACTGGTCGATTGGTCCTTTCATTAATTACTGGAACATCGATACCTCGACGGTGACTTTTTATAAGGAAAACAGCCCGGGAGAATGTGCTGCTATTGGCGCCGGCGCTGCGCCTTGCACGAATTCCGGCGTTGAGCCGCATAACTACACGATTGAAACCGGTGTGCAGTTCAAATATCATTTCTTCTAGTTAACCGCGCCGTGCAAAAGGGGACGCAGATGAAACCAGTATTGTCTTTGGTGGTCGTAGCAATGGCGATGTCCGTTGCAGCTTGCTCTCCTTGCATGACGGCGCAACGTGCGCCCGACTTGCTGATGCCGAACGCTCAGCCCGTTCAGGGCCGTACCGTTCCCGTCAATCCGAATGACGAAAAGACGATGTTCGATTGGTGGCCTTGGTGCGATGCGACCTCGGTCTCGACAACGTCGACGGCGAAACTCGCTCCTGCCATGCCGGCTACCCAGCAACGTGCGCCTGCGATGCTGTATTCAACCACGGCTCCGGTCCAGGGCCGTAACGTAACGCCGGAAGCGAACAATTATCAGGAATGGCTCGGCGGCTCGCCGAACATGTCGGATGACGATGCAACAGGCCGCGTGCCGCAGGTTATCACTCCGGCGCCATCTCAGCGCCCGGTGGCGCCGATCCGCACCAATACGCCGACGAACTCGGCGACGGTGTATGGCGAGCGCATCACAGTCGAGCAGAGTTATCCGACCTCGAACCGCTAAGCGGGACGAACGAAGTTCTCCATTACCTTCTTAAGGCCGGCTTTATCGAAAGCGATCTCAAGCTTGTCGTGATCGATACGCTTAATCGTGCCGGTGCCGAACTTCTCGTGAAACACGCGATCACCGATATTGAGTTTCCCTTCGCGCTTTGGCGTTGCCACCACCTGCGCTTTGCCTTCGATTTGTGCCGGGCGTAAGCGCGGCGGCAGGTTGCGTGGTTGTCCCGCTTGCAGCTGTTCCCAAAGCGAGGGAATGCGTTCTTTTTTCTCGCGCTGCCAGGCGTTTGAGGCGCCGCCGAAATTGGCCCCGGCATTGATGGTCGATTGCCGCTCGGTATGTTCTTTTGGCAATTCAGCGAGGAAGCGGGAGGGCAGGGCGTTCATCCAGCTGCCATGCATCTGGCGGTTGGCAACATGGCTGATGAAGGCGCGAACGCGCGCGCGGGTGATGCCGACATAAGCAAGGCGCCGCTCTTCTTCCAAACCTTGATTGCCGTTTTCTTCAAGCGATAAGCGGCTCGGAAAAATTTCTTCCTCCCAGCCGGGCAAGAAGACGATATCAAACTCAAGGCCCTTTGCGCCATGCAGCGTCATAAGGCTGACCTGTTCACCTGCGCTTTTCTCGGTCGCTTCCAGCACAAGGCTGACATGTTCGAGGAAGGCGGGAAGGGTATCGAACTCCGCCAAAGCGCTCACAAGTTCTTTCAGATTGTCGAGGCGACCGGGAGCTTCCGGCGATTTATCGGCTTGCCACATGCCGGTGTAACCGGACTCGTCCAGAACGATCTGCGCCACTTCCGGATGAGGCAGCGTTTTGAGCAATTCGCGCCAGCGAGTGAAGGATTCCGTCATACTGCGCAAAGTGCTGCGTAGCTTGGGTTTCAGCTCATCGGTTTCGGTGAGGCGCGTCGCAGCTTCCGTGAGGGAGACGCGCGTCTCGCGGCCAAAACTGTAAAGCTGCTGGATGGCTGCCGGGCCGATACCGCGCTTTGGCGTATTGATAATGCGCTCGAACGCCAGATCGTCTTCCGGCGTGATGAGAAGGCGGAGATATGCCATCGCATCCCGGATTTCCTGGCGCTCATAGAAACGTGCGCCAACAAGGACGCGATAGGGAATGCCGAGCGTGATGAAACGTTCTTCAAAATGGCGGGTCTGGAAACCGGCGCGCACCATGACGGCCATCTGGTTGAGCGGTATTTTCCGGCGCTGCAGCGCTTCGATTTCATCGGCGACCCAGCGCGCTTCTTCCTCGCCATCCCACAAAGTCTGGATGCGGACTTTGTCGCCGGGCTCTGCCGAGGTCCATAAGGTCTTGCCCAGGCGCTGCTCGTTCTTCGAAATCAGGTGGGCCGCGGCACCAAGGATATGTCCGGTGGAGCGGTAATTTTGCTCGAGCCGCACAACTTCGGCGCCCGGAAAATCTTCTTCAAAACGCAGGATGTTGCCGATCTCGGCGCCGCGCCAGCCATAGATCGACTGATCTTCGTCGCCAACACAACAGATGTTTTTGTGACCCTGCGCCAGCAAGCGCAGCCACATATATTGGACGGTGTTCGTATCCTGATACTCGTCGACCAGAATATAGCGAAAACGCTCATGCATCTGAGCGAGGATATCGGGATGATCGCGCAGGATTGTCAGGTGATGCAGAAGCAGATCGCCGAAATCGCACGCGTTGAGATCTTTCAACCGTTGCTGATATTGGGCGTAGATCAAAGGCAGCTTGCCGTTGGCCAACGTGCCGCCGGTCTCATGCTTCACGTTTTCCGGCAGCAAGCCGCGGTCTTTCCAGCGACTGATGATCGCAGCGACAACGCGGCCAGGTGATTTCTTGTGGTCGATATTTTCCGCTTCCAGCAATTGCTTGATGAGACGGATCTGATCGTCCTGATCAAGAATGGTGAAGCTTGGCTTGAGGCCAACAAGCTCGGCATGCGGACGCAGAAGGCGTGCGGCCAGCGAGTGGAATGTGCCGAGATACCAGCCCTCGACCGAACGGCCGAGCGAATGCGCGACGCGCTCGCGGATTTCACCGGCAGCTTTGTTTGTAAATGTAACAGCGAGGATTTGTCCGGGGACTGCTTTGCCGGTCATGAGTAAATGTACGAGCCGCGCAGTTAGCACACGCGTCTTGCCGGTACCGGCGCCCGCGAGCACAAGCACGGGGCCATCGAGCGCCGCGACTGCTGCCCGTTGGGCATCGTTCAGGGCGCTCCAATAGCCGGGTTCTTCGGGTGTTGCTAAAGCCGTTTCCATACTGAGAGTATAGTCTTTCCGTGTGCTTGCTGTCGCTTCGATTCTTGCGATATTGTGCTGATCTTCAGTGGCTTTTCGTTAATTTATAGGGCCGTATTTCAAAGCTAATCATAGAGAGTGCAATGCAGGTAAAAAAGAAAGCATCCGAGTTGGTGCGAAAAAATTACATAACACCGGATGAATTAAATCAGGCCGCTCGGGAACTTCAGCAAGCTCGCGCCCAATTCATGAAGGGCGCATATGTTGTAACAGGTGGTACAGCACTGTTTGTAGGTTTTTCTTATCTTCAGTTGGTTGGCGTGGCGGCGCTTTCTCTTGTGATAACCGCGCGCGGCATACAAACCGATCAACATATTAAAGAGAACAATCTCAGAAATAATTGGCGTGTCGCGAAGCGTGCCTTGGCTATCCATAACGCAAAAATTTCCGGCGGACCGCCAAGAGGCTATAGAGACAACACAAGTCCATGGGGGCCACGAGAGGGAGATGGACCGCAGCCCTAACCCTGCTGCGTCTTTTCGCGACGCGCGAGTTTCATATGCCAGAGCACAGAGAGGAATACAGCCTTCGTGCGGGGCAAAAGCGCCAACACCAGCACGGTAATAAACGCCAGCCAGAAAAAGATGTGAAGCGGGCTCGGCACATCGGATGATGTTTCGAACGCCACATAAAGCGGCACCGTGATATGCCCGGCGAGCAAAATGGTAAGCCATGCCGGGCCGTCATCGGCGCGGATATAGCCATACTCTTCACCGCACACTTCGCAGCGATCAACCTGTTTCAGATAGGATTTGTAGAGTTTGCCCTGGCCGCAATTGGGACAGCGTTCGCAAATTGCGCGTTTCAGGACTGTTCCGAGTGAGGGGCCGAGGGAAGGATTTTGTTGGGTCGTCATAGGCTCTATATAGGCCGAATGCTTAAATCTTCAACCGCGATTTGGCCTTGATCGCCTCAATCTCGGTGTCCGTCAGCATTTCGCTCATGACGCGATTGCGACCGGTTTCCTTGGCTTTATAGAGGGCTTTGTCGGCACGGGCGATGAAATCATCGGTATCTTCGCCGGGGCAATATTCGGTAGCACCGATGGAGATCGTGATAACACCGAGCGTTTCGTTCGAGCTGCGACGCTTGATGTGCTTGGAAGCGAGGCTCGCGCGCAGAGCATTTGCAACTTTCTCGGCATCGATGACGCGCGTCTGCGGCAGCAGGATGACAAACTCTTCGCCGCCGTAGCGGGCGATAACGTCGCGGCCTTTGAGGTTTTCGACAAGCGTATGCGCGACAAGGCGTAGCACTTGGTCGCCGATTAAATGGCCGTAGGTATCGTTGAATTTCTTGAAATGATCGATATCGATCATGAGCAGCACGAGCGAGACGCCATCTTCTCGTGACTCGCGGGTGGAGCGTGCCAGCTCTTTTTCGAAGAATTTGCGATTGCCGACTTCGGTCAGCGGATCGATCTGGGATTCTTTGTGAACCTGATCGAGGTTATAGCGCATTTCCGTCAGTTGCTGCGTCGTTTGCGCGAGCTGCCCTGCGAGGCGTTCATTCTGCGCCGTCATGGTGCGTGTTTCGCTCACGACCTTTGTCACGGCTTCGCGCACTTGCTCGAGAGAGTTCGAGACATTTAACTTGCCGGAGAAATTATCGAGTTGCTTGCCGAACTCGGTGGTGCCGGATGCTGCATTATCGATCATCTCCAGCACGCGGCTGACCTCGGCCTCGATCGCGGCGTTGGTTTCTTTCAGAACTTTGTGTTCGGCGTCGATGCCGAGATGACTCTGGAACAGCATATTGCATTGTTCCTGCGTCAGGTTGGTTTGGGATTCCATCAGCTGGTCAACCGCCATCTTCAGATTGGGGTTGGTACCTGCGTAATAATAATAGAAGACCGAGTAATTGTTGGGGGTCG
This sequence comes from Alphaproteobacteria bacterium, assembly GCA_035714725.1. Classification (GTDB taxonomy): domain Bacteria; phylum Pseudomonadota; class Alphaproteobacteria; order UBA9219; family UBA9219; genus JAATFY01. The sequence goes on from DASTLS010000054.1 coordinate 5,766, forward strand.
GCGCAAGCCCGTCATGCTTCAGCCGCTCGAATGCCTGTTTGGCCCACAAATCGGCCTGCATTTGCTGCGCGCCTATAACCACTGCAACTCCCTAATTTTCCTGAGGCTTAAGAAAGCCAACTTACCGGCTTCTGGCAAGATTAAAACGCCAGCCGTTACCAGCCTGTTAAAGCCGCAAAAAGCATCGAAATTAGGGCAGTTTTACTCGGCTGAGAGCGCTACAGAATCGGGCGGGGCTGTGCGCAAACGCTTGATATCCAGCTTGTTGAGGGCATGGATGTAGGCGCGGGCAGAGGCCACGAGCGTATCCGGGTCTGCACTCTGGCCGATCACAGTCCGACCGTTTTCCTCGAGCCTGACGGTCACTTCGGCCTGGGCATCTGTGCCCTGCGTTACCGCGCTCACCTGATAGAGCTGGAGTATCGCGTTATGCGGCATGAGTTCCTTGATGGCATTAAAGGTCGCATCCACAGGGCCGTTGCCGGTTGCGGTCGCCGAGCGTTTCTTGCCTTCGCATTCGATCTCGAGCGTTGCTTTTTGCGGGCCTTTAGACCCTGCATAGATTTCGAGCGCGACGAATTTCGTGCGGTTGGTGAACTGCGCGACTTCGTCATCGACCAGAGCCATAATATCTTCATCGAAGATATCTTTCTTCTTGTCGGCGAGATCCTTGAAACGCTCGAACGCATCGTTCAACGCATTGTCGCCGAGTTCATAGCCCAGCTCCTGCAGTTTGCTGCGGAAGGCGTTGCGGCCTGAGAGCTTGCCGAGCTTGAGGGATGTTTTGGTGAGGCCGATCGATTGCGGCGTCATGATCTCATAAGTCTGGCGGTTCTTGATCATGCCGTCCTGATGGATGCCGCTTTCATGCGCGAAAGCATTGGCGCCGACAATCGCCTTATTCGGCTGCACGACGAAGCCTGTGATGGTCGAAACCATGTGGGAAGCGCGTGTGATGCTCTCGGTCTTGATGCCGGTCGTAAACGGCATCAAATCCTGACGTACTTTCAGCGCCATCACGATTTCTTCGAGCGCTGCGTTACCGGCGCGTTCGCCAAGGCCGTTGATGGTGCATTCAACCTGACGCGCGCCGTTGATAACGCCCGCCAGTGAATTGGCGACCGCGAGGCCGAGGTCGTTATGGCAATGCGTGGAAATAATCGCTTTATCGATATTCGGTACGCGGTTCATCAGCATCTTGATCAGATCGGCATATTCCTGCGGCGTGGTGTAGCCGACGGTATCGGGGATGTTGATTGTGCGGGCGCCGGCCTTGATGGCGGCTTCGACGCAACGGCAGAGGAAATCATGTTCTGTACGCGTGCCGTCTTCGCCGCTCCATTCGACATCGTCGATCAGCTTGCGGGCGAGGGTAACGCTGTCACTCACAGCTTGCAGGACTTTCTCTGGCGCCATCTGCAGCTTGTGCTTCATGTGCAAAGGCGAGGTGGAGATGAAAGTATGAATACGTCCGCTGGCTGCCGGCTTCAAAGCTTCGGCTGCGCGTTCGATATCGCCGGCTGCGGCGCGGGCGAGGCCGCACACGGTCGAGTGTTTGATCGTCTTGGCGATTTCGTTGACGGCTTCGAAGTCGCCCTTCGATGCGATTGGGAATCCGGCTTCCATAACATCGACGCCGAGCTCTTCAAGGATGCGGGCGATGCGAAGCTTCTCTTCCAAATTCATGGCGGCGCCGGGCGATTGTTCGCCGTCGCGCAAGGTGGTGTCGAAAATGATGACGCGATGAGCGTCTTTCGTGTGTGCGGTCGTCATATTCCTATCTTACCTTCTCTATATGAGTATTGGTGCAGTGCCGAAGTAAAGCAATAAAGTTGCTTACAGATAGAAATTTATTACATTTAATGTCGTGTGTAAACATGTTTTTGTAATAAAGTTAATTTTCCTCTGCCAAAGTCAGCCATTCCTCTTCCGTCAGCGTTTTGACGCCGAGTTCTGCGGCTTTCTTGGCTTTGCTGCCGGCATCTTCACCTACCACGACGAAATCGGTTTTGGATGAGACGGAGCCGGCCACGTTTGCGCCGAGGCTTTCGGCTTTCGCCTTGGCTTCTGTGCGGCCCATTTTCAAAAGCGTGCCGGTAAAGACAATCGTCTTGCCCGCGAGCGGTGAGGAGCCTGCGGCCTTCACAACATAATCTTCGACCGTCAGTTCTTTCTCGAGATCATCGAGAATATCGCGGTTATGTTTTTCTTCGAAGAAGGCGACGATATCCGTGACCATGCTGGGGCCGACCTGCTCAATGTTATCGAGATCGAGGCGTTCATCGGAGCCGATCATGCGCGCTTTCATCATTGCCGTGCGCCAGTTCTTGAGGCTGAGGTAATGACGCGCCAAGAGTTTTGCTGTCGCTTCACCGACCTGACGGATGCCGAGCGAATAAATGAAACGGTCAAACGAGATCGTGCGTCGCGCCTCGATGGCATCGAGCAGTTTCGTCACCGACTTCTCGCCCCAGCGTTCGCGTTCTTCTAAAACTTTGCGATGCTTGTGCAATTTGAAGATGTCGGCGGGTGAGTGGATGATCTTGTCTTTCCACAATTCCATGATGCGCTCGTCGCCGAGGCCTTCGATATTGAAAGCGAGGCGGCTGGTGAAATGGCGGAGACGCTCGACTGCTTGCGCCGGGCAGATTAGGCCGCCGGTGCAACGCGTCGCGGCCATGCCTTCTTCGCGCACCGCGAGCGAGCCGCATTCCGGGCAATGGGTCGGGAATTTGAACGGCTTCGAATTCTTCGGGCGTTGCTTAAGGTCGACGCTAATAATCTGCGGGATAACATCACCCGCGCGCTGCAGTTTCACCACATCGCCTTCGCGCACGTCTTTGCGTTCGATCTCATCCTGATTATGCAGTGTGGCGCGGCTGACAACGACGCCACCGACAGTCACGGGTTCCAGCTCGGCCACAGGCGTAAGTGTGCCGGTACGGCCGACCTGAATGATGATTTTGTTGAGCTTGGTTTCGGCCTGTTCAGCCGCGAACTTATGCGCAATCGCCCAGCGCGGCGCACGGCTGACAAAACCAAGCCGTTCCTGCCAATCGATACGGTCGAGTTTATAAACCACGCCATCGATATCGAAGGGCAGCGTGTGCCGCTTGGCTTCGAGATCGTGGTAATAAGTTAGAAGCTCTTTGCTAATTTGACTCAGCGGAAGTGGCGTATCTTTTTGATACCGTTTATCTAGCTTGCTTGGACTTTTATCGCCTTTTAAAAACTCGAATGGTTCATTTAAATGAAAGCCCCAATGCTTAATGTTCTTGCGAATGCTTTCTTGTGTCCCAAGCATTCCGAAAGAGGGCTTTGGTAATTCTTCATGAATGGAAGCTATCTCGATATCGCTTATTTCCCCAAGCGCATAACCGAAAAAGCGCAAAGGCCGCGAAGCTGTAATAGATGGATCAAGCTGGCGTACACTCCCTGCCGCCGCATTGCGCGGGTTCGCAAAAACTGGTTCACCATTTTTTTCGCGAGTTTCATTAAGCTTCATGAAATCATGACGATTCATATATATTTCGCCACGAACTTCGACCACGTTAGGGTAGGGTGCTTTCAGCTGATGAGGCACATCCTTGATAGTACGGACATTTGCGGTGATGTTCTCACCGGTTGTGCCATCACCTCGTGTTGCAGCTTGAACTAGTTTTCCGTATTCGTATCGTAATGAGCAAGATAGGCCATCAATTTTGGGTTCTGCCATAAACTCAATTGGTTCTTCGATTGGCAAATTAAGAAAGCGCCGAATCCGAGAAACAAATTCTTCGATATCCTCATCCGTGAACGCATTGTTAAGCGAAAGCATCGGCACGGCATGCTGAACTTTGCCGAAGGCTGCGGCGGGTGCTGCGCCGACACGGCCTTCGGGATCGTTCTTCGGCGCCAGATGCGGGAATTGCTCGCGCAGATTTTTGTAGCGCGCGCGCAGCAAATCATAGTCGGCATCAGAAATTTCGGGATTGTCTTTCTGATGATAGAGTGTGTCGTGATGCGCAATTTCATCCGCCATGCGTGCAAGTTCAGCACCGGCTTCGATTGGCGTGATTGCAACAGTTTTGGCTTTCTTGCTCATGGGCAGCGGTTTTTCATTGACGAAAAGCGTTGATTTATTCGAAGATACGGCATCGATATCAAGAGAACAACCTCGGTTGTTCGCCAACCTGCCTAACCGGGCAAGGTGGCTTCCCACTCAAAATAACAGTGGGGATATGGCTTTCCGCTTAAGGAAAGCAACGAAACGGTGGCTTTTTCGGCGCTCAGCCGGGGCTGTTTCTCTTGATCTCAAAACCTTTGGATCAGGAGAGTTCTATGACCATCTACTATTACCGGTTTGTTGAAGCCGCCGGCTCGACCGAGCAGGATCTCTACCTTTGTCGTCCTGTACCCATCGAACAATGCAATGTGCATCGACCAGAGCGCACGCGAGCGGAGCAATATCAGCGCAGCAATCTTTTGATTGTGTCGCGACGTTAAAGGTTGTTGCTGATGAGAGAGATTTTCCGAAACATCATTTCAAAATTAATCTTCATGAAGATGACGCGCGCAGATTTCGCAATGCAAAATCGCACGAGTTCGTCGACAGGAATCGGATTTTGTGATACGTTACCTAAATTCAGCCAGGAGGTTGAATTGGCGGAGTATCGCTCGATATATGTCGAAGATAGGCCGGTAGGCCCCGCAGTCGGTGAGCTTGATGTTATCAGCTCGGAACCGCCAGAAAAACTCAACCAAAGCCCACCCGCATCCATAGAACTTGCGCGCTGCCAAAAAGGCGGTCTTTGCGAGGTGCATGGTCCACTTGGCCCCAATTCCGAAGGGCTCAACACGACACTTAAAATGTTCGATGGCGCGCGGGACGAATTCGAGCGTGCCGTCATTCACGTTCCTTTTAATCGTCTCCAAGGCTCGGCTGCTGCCTATGCCACGGAAACGCATCAAGGTGGGCATGCTCCGGTCGTTGTTGTCGCCGAGTTTTCGAACAATGGCGATACCGTAACGATAAGAACGACCCCTATCACGCAATATGGCCGCTGGCCGCATGAGCCAACAACGCGCACCTTTAACCGCGTTCCAAATGATCCAGGACCTAAAGTCGCAGCATAACGAAAGGAGAAAGACACATGGATGAAACCAAGTTTGGCAGGCTTTCAAAGGGAATAGACTTCATAGTCAGGGCTTTCGGACGCACATCCGATGAAGATGAGGCGCCGGAGCAAGAAAAAGAAGACGTCGAAGAACAGGCGATCGGGGATGAAAGCTACGATTTACGATAAGATGCTTTATCAGCTTGCGCGCCCGGCTTTTTTTATGGCCGGCTTCATGGTCGGAGCCGCGTCTTCAATCAGGCTGAGCGCAGCTTTGCGCGCCGCATCTGTAATCTGGGATCCCGCCAGCATGCGCGCGATCTCTTCCTGACGCGCGTCCGCATCCAGAATTTCTACCATCGTTGAAGCCTGCTTGGCTTTCAGCTGTTTCATCACACGTAGATGACTATTACCGCGGGCAGCGACCTGTGGGCTATGGGTTACGACAAGGATTTGCACATGCTCGGCCAGCTGCCCAAGCCGCTCACCGACAGCAGATGCCGTCGCGCCGCCGATACCCGAATCCACTTCATCGAATACCAGCGTCGGCACCGGATCACTTGCAGCCAGCACGACTTTGAGCGCCAGCATAAAGCGCGCAAGCTCGCCGCCCGAAGCGATTTTCTGGAGAGAGCCTGCTGCGCTGCCCGGATTAGTCGAGGCCAGAAATGCAACCCGATCCATGCCTTCTGCCGACCATTGATCTTCGGGCAGGGGCGCTACTTCGATCTTGAACTGCGCGCGTTCAAGCTTCAGCGGCGGCAATTCTTTGGCGATGGCTTTCTCGAGCTGGGCCGCGGCTTTCTGGCGCTTTGTGCTCAAATCCTCGGCGCGTTTTTTGTAGGCGTGCCTGGCTTCGACGGCTGCTTTCGCCAATACCGTAACCTGATCGCCTTGCTCGTTGAGAAGCGACAGACGGCCTTTCAGATCAGTATGTAATTCGGCAAGCCCATCCGGCTGTACGCCATGTTTGCGGGCGATGGCGCGAAGAGAAAACAACCGTTCTTCGATACGCTGCAGGGCATCTGGCTCGGCATCGATCGTGCGCATGAAGCGATCAAGCTGGGTTGAAGCTTCAGCAGCTTCATTCGCCGCGCGGTCGATGGAGGCCAGCAAATCCTGCAAACCTGCCGCTTTATCTGCTATGCGGGCGACGGCCTTTCCCGCTTGGGCGAGGGCATTGACCGCACCTTTATCGCTGTTGAGTGATTGCTCGGCGCTTTGCAGGGCATCCGTGATCTTTTCCCGGTGCTGCAGATTGGTCCGGCGTTCCGCGAGCTTGTCGGCTTCGCCTTGTTCCGGCGAAAGCTTTTCAAGTTCCTCAACGGCGGCGCGTAGGAAGTCTTCTTCTGCACGCGCTTGATCACGGCGCTGCAGCGCGATTTTCTGGGCATCTTCCGCCGTGCGCCAATCTTCGTAGGTAGCTGCCAGTTTTTCCTTCAAATCGCCGAGATTTGCGAAAGCATCTAGCAACCCGCGATGTGTACCTGGGTTCAAAAGCCCGTGCGTTTCGAACTGGCCGTGAATTTCAAGTAACTGCTCGCCGAATTGCTTGAGCAACCCGATGCTGATCGGCTGGTCATTGAGGAAAGCACGACTCTTGCCGTCTTTGGCGATCACACGGCGGAGGATGAGCGGCATTTCAACGCTCAAGCCTTGCTCTTCGGCAAGTTTCAAAGCGCCGTGATCATCGGGCAGGGCAAATTCGGCTGTGACAGAAGCTTGATTTGCGCCACTGCGGATGAGTGCAGCATCGCTGCGTGCGCCGAGGGCGAGGCCGAGAGCATCGAGGAGGATGGATTTGCCGGCGCCCGTTTCGCCGGTGAAGACATTGAGACCCGGCTCCAGTTGCAGCGCCAGCTTCTCAATCAGCACCACATCATGGATGACGAGGCGCGCGAGCATGGCCTAGAACACCTTGCCCCAAACGGTGCCGATCCACGAGCCGGAACTATCTTCGGGCGTCAGATTGTTCTGCACCAGAAGGCTATAGGCATCCTTATACCAGTCGCTGCCGGGGAAATTGTAGCCGAGGACAGCTGCGGTCGCTTTGGCCTCATTCGTGATACCGAGGGCGATGTAGCTTTCGACCAAACGCTCAAGCGCTTCCGGCACATGGCTTGTGGTCTGGTATTTCTCGACCACGGTTTTAAAGCGACCGATCGCAGAAATATAGAGCTTCTGATTAAGGTAGTAGCGACCGACTTCCATCTCAGCGCCGGCGAGGTGATCATTGATCAGCGCGATCTTCAGCACCGCATCCTTGGCATAGGTCGTGTCGGGATAGCGGGTGATGACGTCCTGAAAGCCCTTCATCGCTTCACGCGCCGCACCCTGATCGCGGCGGACATCGGCGATGCGTTCGTAAGAACATAACGCGCGCAGGTAATAGGCGTAGCCCACTTCGCTGTTGCCGGGATGCATTTCAATAAATTGGTTCAGCGTTGTGATCGCTTCGTCGTAATTCAGCGCCTGATATTGCGCATAGGCTTCCATCATCTCGGCTTTGGTGGCCCATTGCGAATAGGGATGCTGACGCTCGACTTCGGCGAAAGCCTTCGCGGCGTCTTCATATTCGTGCTTGTCCATCAGGTCGGCGGCTTTGTTGTAAAGCGCGTCGACCGGCTCATCCGGCGGCAGCTTGTCCTTGTCATCCTTGTCGGATGCACAGGCGGCAAGCGTCAGGACCAAAAGGCCAAGAGCAAGAAGGGTGCGAAGGGGCGTGCGTGCCACGGGTCAGAATCAGCGATCAGTTGCAGGTCCGGCTTTATAGCACAGGACAGGGGCAGGGTAAGCTTTTAGGAGAGAGGAAATCGGCCTTAAGCGACGGCGATTTCGGCCATTTCCTGCGCTTCGGAGTAACGCCAGGCCAGCGGATCCGCAAACATGGCGCGGAGCAGCTGGTTGTTCATGGCGTGGCCCGAGCAATGGCCGTGGAAATGACCCTGGATTGGGGCACCGGCAAGCGACAGGTCGCCGACAGCGTCCAGCAGCTTGTGGCGGACGAATTCATCGGTGTAGCGCAGGCCGTCTTCGTTCATGACCTTATCGCCCTTAATGACGATGGCGTTATCGAGCGAGCCGCCACGGCCATAACCGGCGCGGCGCATCTGATCGACTTCTTCGAAGAAACCGAATGTGCGGGCGCGGCTGATTTCAGACTTAAAGCCATCGGCCGAGAGAATGAAGTCATAGCGTTGGCGGTTGATTGCGGTGCTGTCGAACTCGATTTCGAAGCTGAAGAGGCGTTCTTGCGAAGGCGAAAGGCGGGCGATCTTGCCGTTCTTGTTCACTTCAACGGGAGCCAGAACTTCGATCACGCGGCGCGGCGCTTTTTGCTCGATGACACCGGCGACTTCGATCAGGAATACGAACGGGTCGGAGCTGCCGTCCATGACGGGAACTTCAGGACCGTTGATTTCGACGATGGCGTTATCGATGCCGTAAGCATGCAGCGCAGCCATCAAATGTTCGATGGTCGCGACCTTGCCGCCATGTTCGTTGCCGATAATGGTGCAGAGCTGCGTGTCGATAACGTTGTCCCAACGTGCAGCGATGGAGCGCGCGCCGTTCTTCAAATCGGTGCGGACGAAAACGATGCCGGTATTTACATCGGCGGGAAGCAAGCGAAGCGAAACATTTTCGCCGGAGTGAACGCCCACACCCGAGCATTCGGCGGAGCCACGCAACGTACGCTGCAGTGACGTGCGCGGCG
>DASTLS010000055.1:0-8749 GCA_035714725.1 Alphaproteobacteria bacterium
GGTGGCGCAGGCATCGCCGGCTTCTATACCAAGACTGGTGTCGGTACCGTTGTCGCGGAAGGCAAGGAAGTGCGCGAATTCGACGGCCATAAATATGTGCTGGAACGCGGCATCGTTTGCGATCTTTCGATCGTCAAGGCACTCAAGGCCGATGAAGAGGGCAATCTGGTTTACCGCAAAACAGCGCGTAACTTTAACCCGCTTGCTGCAATGTGCGGCAAAGTGACGGTTGTCGAGACCGAAGAACTGGTCCCCGTTGGCCAGATCGAGCCGGATAGCGTTCATACGCCCGGAATCTTCGTTCAGCGCCTGATCAAGGGCGCCAAGTTTGAAAAACGCATCGAGCAGCGCACTGTGCGCAAAGCCGCTTAAGGAGACACCATGCCCTGGACACGCGAAGAGATGGCGGCACGCGCCGCGAAGGAACTGCAAGAAGGCTTCTACATCAATCTCGGCATCGGCATTCCGACGCTGGTGGCGAATTACATTCCGAAAGGCATGCGCGTCGTTTTGCAAAGCGAGAACGGCATGCTCGGCATCGGCCCCTTCCCGACTGAAGAGGAAGTGGATGCCGACCTGATCAATGCCGGCAAGCAGACGGTTACGGAACTGCCTTATTCCAGCTATTTCGATAGCGCGACATCCTTCGCCATGATCCGCGGCGGCCATGTCGACCTCGCGATTTTGGGCGCGATGCAGGTTTCACAGGATGGCGATATCGCCAACTGGATGATCCCCGGCAAAATGGTCAAAGGCATGGGTGGCGCGATGGATTTAGTCGCCGGCGTCAAGCGCGTGATCGTCCTCATGGAACACAACGCCAAGGACGAGGCGAAGCTGGTCAAGAAATGCACGCTGCCGCTCACCGGCTCCAAGGTCGTGAACAAGATCATCACCGATCTCGGGGAGTTCGAGTTCCTGCCGCAGGGTTTGACCTGCACGGAACTGGCGCCCGGTGTAACGGAAGACGAGGTTCGCCGCCGCACGGAAGCCGATCTCAAAATGGCGCTTAAAAAGGCGGCATGAGTTCATTCCTGAGTGATATCGAGATCGCGCGCCAGGCAAAACTGGTGCCGATCGAAAAGGTTGCCGCGAAAGCGGATATCCCCGCATCCGCGCTGTATCACTACGGCCCTTATAAAGCGAAGCTGTCGCACGACTTTATCGCGCAGTTGCCGAAGGCTAAAAAAGGCAAGCTGATCCTTGTGACGGCTATCAGCCCGACGCCAGCTGGCGAAGGCAAAAGCACAACCACCGTTGGCCTTGGCGACGCCCTCTCCCATATCGGCAAGAAAACGCTGATCTGCTTGCGCGAGCCCTCGCTCGGCCCATGCTTCGGCATGAAGGGCGGAGCGACCGGCGGCGGCAAAGCGCAAATAGCTCCTATGGACGAGATCAATCTGCATTTCACCGGCGATTTCCACGCCATGACATCGGCGAACAATCTCCTCGCCGCGATGATCGATAACAATATCTATTGGGGCAATGCACTCGGGCTCGATGTGAACAACGTAAGCTGGCGCCGGTGCATGGATATGAATGATCGTGCCTTGCGCCAGATAGGCCTCAAGCTCAACAGCAAAGGCCTGACGCGTCAGGATGGTTTCGACATCACCGTTGCATCGGAAGTCATGGCGATTTTCTGCCTCGCACGCACACTGAAAGAACTTGAAGAACGCCTCTCCCGCGTCGTAATTGGCCGCGATGCCAACGGCAAAATCATTACAGCAAAATCAGCACAAGCGGCCCCTGCCATGACTGCCCTGCTCCGCGATGCTTTCCAGCCCAATATTGTGCAGACGCTCGAGCAAACACCGGCCTTCGTGCATGGTGGCCCGTTCGCGAATATTGCCCATGGCTGTAACAGCCTTGTAGCTACGGAAACAGCGCTGCGCCTTGCGGATTATGTAGTGACGGAAGCCGGTTTCGGCGCCGATCTCGGCGCTGAGAAATTCTTCGATATCAAATGCCGCATGGCAGGTTTAGAGCCAGCCGCAGCCGTGATCGTCGCAACCGTCCGCGCGCTCAAAATGCATGGCGGCGTCGCGAAAACGGATCTTGGCCCCGAGAATGTCGCCGCCGTCAAAGCCGGTCTTTCCAACCTCATTCGCCATGTCGAGAATGTGAAGAAGTTCGGTTTGCCGGTGACGGTCGCTATCAACCACTTCACGAATGACACGGATGCCGAAGTCGCTGTCATCACCGATGCGTGTAATGCGCGCGGCGTTAAAGTCCATCTCTGCCGCCATTGGGCGGAAGGCGGCAAGGGCGCGGTCGATCTCGCTAAAACCGTTGCCGAGCTTGCGGATAGCGGCACAGCCAAATTCAAACCGCTCTATCCCGATGATATGCCGCTTGCCGAGAAAATCCGCACGGTCGCGCGTGAGATTTACCGCGCCAAGGATGTCGATTTTGCGGCGGAAGCGCTTGAAAAACTCAAAGCCTATGAGGCCGAAGGTTTCGGCAAGGCACCCGTTTGCATGGCGAAGACACAATACAGTTTTTCGGCCAATCCCGATCTGCGCGGCGCGCCGGAAGGCTTTACATTACCTGTGCGCGATGTGCGTTTGTCAGCCGGTGCCGGTTTCGTTGTGGCGCTGTGCGGCGAGATCATGACCATGCCGGGCCTTCCCCGCGAGCCCGCAGCCAACAAAATCTTTGTCGATGAAAACGGCCTTATTCAGGGACTTTTTTAGACCTTAACCGTCTGATAGGCAGCCAGTGCGGCTGTCGTGACGAGATCCGAAACAGTCGCACCCATGCGCACGATTTGCGCCGGTTTTTGCATGCCGCTCAGGATAGGGCCGATCATATTCACGCCGCCGATATTCTGCAGAACTTTGGCCGCGATATTCGCCGCCTGCAAATTCGGCATCACGAGAACGTTGGCGGGACCCGTGAGGCGGCAAAACGGATAGAGCCGCTTCATCAGATCGTAATCCAGCGCCACGTCTGCCGACATCTCGCCGTCATATTCGAACTTCACGCCCATGCCATCCAGCACGCGCACGGCTTCGCGCGAATGCTCGCCATGCGTACGTTGCGGCTGGCCGAAACTTGCGAAAGAAAGCATCGCCACGCGCGGCTCATGGCCCATGCGTTGAGCCCAAGCTGCGGCATGCACCGCGATTTCCGCGAGACGTTCCGGCGTCGGGTCGATATTCACAGCCGTGTCCGTCAGGAAAATCGTGCGGTCTTGGGCAATCGCAATCGAGAGGCCGAAAGCGCCCGTCGGCTGCGCATCGATCACGCGGCGGATATCATCGAAATTGACGATAAAGTTACGTGTGAGGCCTGTGACCATCGCATCCGCATCGCCGTTCGCGACCATGGTGGCTGCGAAAACATTGCGGTTTTGATTGATCATACGCTGGCAGTCGCGCTGCATATAACCCTTGCGGTGCAGGCGTTTATAGAGGAATTCGGCATAGCTCTTGTTGTGCGACGTCAGGCGCGCATTGTGGATTTCGAGCTTGGCATCGTCCGGCAATTGCATTGCCTTCATCTGCTCCTGCACGATTTCCTCGCGGCCGATCAGGATCGGCGTGCCGTAACCAGCTGCCTGGAATTGAAGTGCGGCACGGATTGAACGTTCTTCTTCGCCTTCCGCAAATACGACGCGGCGTGGATTGTTTTTTACCGTCTCGAAGATCAGATCGAGGCTTGTTGCCGTCGGGTCGAGGCGCGAGCGCAGCGTGCGACGATAGACATCGAAATCGACGATCGGCTTGCGGGCGACGCCCGTCTTGATCGCGGCTTCGGCAACAGCTGTCGGAATTTCAACAACGAGGCGCGGATCGAAAGGCACCGGGATGATATATTCCGGGCCATAGCGCAGGCGACGACCGCCATAAGCAGCATCGACTTCATCCGGCACATCGGCGCGGGCGAGTTCGGCGAGCGCGCGAGCAGCCGCCAGCTTCATCTCGTCATTGGTGGTGGAGGCGCGAACATCAAGCGCACCGCGGAAGATGTAAGGAAAGCCGAGAACGTTATTGATCTGGTTCGGATAGTCCGAGCGACCCGTGGCGACGATGGCATCTTTGCGCACCGTGCGCACTTCTTCCGGCGTAATTTCGGGATCCGGATTGGCCATCGCGAAAATGATCGGATTTTTGGCCATATCTTTGACCATGGCTGGCGTCACTGCGCCCTTGGCCGAGAGGCCAACGAAAATATCGGCGCCCTTCAGCGCTTCTTCGAGCGTGCGCAGCTTGGTTTCGACCGCGTGGGCAGACTTCCACTGGTTCATGCCTTCAGTGCGGCCCTTATAAATAACACCCTTGGTGTCGCACATAATGACGCTGTCATGTGGAACGCCGAGCGCCTTGAACAATTCGACGCAAGCGATAGCCGAAGCGCCGGCACCGTTCACAACCATCTTCAGTTTCTTGGTAGTGCGGCCGGTGAGGTCGAGCGCATTAATAAGACCGGCTGCCGCGATGATCGCAGTGCCATGCTGATCGTCATGGAAAACGGGAATATCCATGATCTCGCGCAAGCGCTGCTCGATAATGAAGCAATCCGGCGCCTTGATATCTTCAAGATTGATGCCACCGAATGAGGGGCCGAGGAAGCGTACGCAATTGATGAATTCTTCGACGTCTTTTGTATTCACTTCGAGGTCGATACCATCGACATCGGCGAAGCGCTTGAAGAGAACGGCCTTGCCTTCCATGACCGGCTTCGAGGCCAGCGCACCAAGATCGCCGAGACCGAGAACAGCCGTGCCGTTCGAGATAACGGCAACGAGATTGCCGCGCGCGGTGTAGTCGTAAGCCGCATCCGGATTTTCTTCGATGCGCAAGCAAGGGACGGCAACGCCGGGTGAATAAGCGAGCGAGAGGTCACGCTGCGTAACGAGGGGCTTGGTCGCGGAGATCTGGAGTTTGCCAGGGCGACCCATGGCATGAAAGGCAAGCGCTTCTTCGTCGGTAACGCGCGTATCGGACTTAGACATGATTCTCCCTGAACCCCGGTTTTTCGTAATATCAGGCTGCTTTTAGCACCATTGGCGGGGTTATTGTTGACCATATTTTAGCGAGTTTTCCCTAAAATCAACAATTAGTTAAAAATCCTTAACCCCTCGCCCGGATAATAGGCATTCGCGCTCCGGCATTGAGTTTCTGATAGGCCTCTCTTGCAACCGCTCCTCTCGCTTTTTGGCCTCCATTCCCCCGTGCCCTTTAGGGCGCGCGCGGTGATGTTTGGCGTGCTGGTTGCGGCCCTCCTCGTCCTGATGCCCGGCTTCGCACATGCGGCATCCGCGGTAAACGATGTGGAAGAGAAATCTTCGAGCCTCGTATTCGGCCTCTTCCTCGGCGTGATGCTGACGGCATCCGCCTATCTGTTCTTCATCTGGGTTGTGATGCGCGATCGCGGCCAGGTGTTCCTGATGTTCTTGCTGCTCTGCCTCAGCGTGAATATCGCAAGCACGAACGACCTGCTCATGAATCAGATGGGTTTTTACAGCGCCAACACGCGTATTTTACTCTCGACCTACAGCATGATCTTCTCATGCATCTTCAGCGTGTTTTTTACCTACTACTTCCTCGAAATCGAAGTAAACAATCCAATGTTCCGCGTTCCGCTCTTTTCCATGGCGGGATTGTTCTTCTTGCTTCTGCTCTGCTCGGTCTTCAACAGCACGCTTGTCGGCTTTACCCTGCCGGCACTCAGCACACTCACCATCGCCGTTATTCTGGCATCGGGCAGCGCCAGCTTGCGCCAAGGCGTCAGCGGCAGCTTCACTCACATTATCGCATTCACATTCTTCCTCGCAGGAACGCTGTCGGAGCCGCTTTATAATCTCGGCTATATCGTCCGCACCGCCAGCAGCAAAAACCTGACCTACACGTCTTATTCAATGGCGGCGCTGATGTTCGCCATCGTTATCGCTAGCCAATTTGCGGCGCGCCAGGAAGAAAAAGAAAAGGCCCTCGCCACCAGTAACGAACGCTTCACGCTTGCAACACGCGGCGCAAACGAAGGCCTGTTCGACTGGAATCTGGAAACCGGCGAAGTGTTCTTCTCCGACCAGTTCAGGAAGATTATCGGCCACCGCCTCGAAAATACCGCCGCCAGCTTGAAGCTCTGGATGCGCATGATGGTGCCGAGTGACCGACGCATCGTGCGCGAAGCCATCCGCCGCTTCCGCCGCAATCCCAATATCAACACGATCAATATCGAATATCGCGTGGTCTCGCAGCCTAACGACCAAAAGCGCTGGCTGCATTCCAAAGCCGTTGCGACACGCGATGCACATTCAAAGCGCATCATTCGCCTTGTCGGCTCGACCAGCGACATCACCGCGCGTAAGCAAAGTGAAGTGGCTTTGCGCGTCAGTGAAGCGCGCTTCCGCAGCATTACCGAAGCCCATCCTGTTCCCGTTCTCATCGTCAGCCTGAAGAGCCAGGTCGTGCTGTATGCCAGCCCCGGTGCCGAGCAGTTGCTGGGCTCGCCGCAAAGCAAGCTGATGCATGATTATATCGACCGCTTCTTGCCTGATCTGGAGGCGCGCCGCGACATCATCGAGACGATGAGCAAGGGCGACGATATCGATATGAAGGAAGTCGTGCTGGACCGCGGTGATGGCAGCAAGCTAGAAGCTGCGCTTTCGGCACGCCGCATTAGCTATCAGAATGAAGATGCGATGGTGCTTGGTCTCTACGACCTCAGCGAAAGAAAACGTGCCGAAGCCCAGATCGCCCGTCAGCAGGAAGCCCTGCAGCAGAGCGAGAAAATGGCTGCCCTTGGCGGTCTTCTCGCCGGCGTGGCCCACGAATTGAACAACCCGCTTTCGGTCGTTGTCGGCCAGGCAACCTTGCTGATGGAAGGCTCGACCGAGCCCAAGATCGTCGCGCGCGGCGAGAAGATTTTCAAAGCGGCCGACCGCTGCGCACGTATCGTGAAAAGCTTCCTTGCCCTCGCCCGCCGCAAGCCGCCGGAACGCAAGCCGGTGAAGCTCAATGAACTTGTCACCTCGGCGCTGGAACTTCTCGGCTTCCAGATCCGCACCGGTGAAATCGAGATTGATATGAATCTTGAAGCCGCGCTGCCCGAAATCACCGGCGACGGTGATCAGCTGACGCAGGTTGTGACCAACCTTGTGCTTAATGCCGCGCAAGCCATGGAAGGCTGGCAGGGCAAGAAGCGCATCGGCATCCGCACATGGCACGATGCCGATGGTCAGGTATTGATGGGCGTCTCCGACAGCGGCCCCGGCGTGCCGCCCGATATTCGCACGCGCGTGTTTGAGCCTTTCTTCACAACCAAGAGCAATAAAGGCGGCACGGGCGTCGGCCTTTCACTCTGTCTCAATATCATTGCATCGCATGGCGGCCAGATGATGCTCGAGGATACCCCGGGCGGCGGCGCTACCTTCATCATCTCACTGCCGATGAGCGAAGCGGCGGCCCAAGGCAAGGAAACCGGCTCGATCGCCGGTGACGCCATGCCGCAGAATATCCGCATGCTTCTGGTCGATGACGAGGTCGAGCTTGCCCAGACGCTGGCTGATTTACTGGAGCCGGAAGGCCATATCATCGATATCGCGGCCAATGGCGCCATAGCCCTCGAAAAGCTGCATAAAGGCGCTTTTGACGTGATTATCAGCGATTTACGCATGCCGGTGATGGACGGCCCTGCCCTGTATGAAGCCTTGGGCCGCGAGTTGCCATCTTATCTGGATAAGATTATTTATGTGACCGGTGATACACTATCATCTCACGTGCAGACCTTCCTCAGCGAGCATCCTGTTCCTGTCGTCGAAAAACCATACCGCCTAGCCGACATTCGCCGTTCCGTCACAGCTCTCCTCAACGGGGAGCATCCGCCGGCAACGGCAAAACCGCAGACCGAGACCGCGACGGCACATCCCGCCTGACGCGAACCAAGAAAGTAAGAGACGCGCACCATGCGTATGCTGATTATCGATGACGAGGAAGATATCTGCGAGTTGATCGCGGAAGTCGCGAGCCGCCGCAACATCGAAGCCAAGACCCTCAGCAATCCCGATCACGTTCTTGCGACGCTCGCCGGCTTTAAGCCCGATTTCATTATGCTCGACCTTATGATGCCGAACACCGACGGCGTCGAGCTCTTACGTTTGCTTTCCGAACATGTAAAAGACGCCAAGCTTTGCCTTATCAGCGGCAGCGATACGCGCGTTTTGAACAGCGCCCGTCGCCTCGGCAGCGCGCATGGCCTGGATGTTGTAGCGGCTCTCGAAAAGCCATTGAACATGACGGTGCTCGGCTCGCTGTTCGATCAGATCGCAGCGGGCGGCGTCGGCAATTCGCCGGACCTGGCGCAAGCCATCATGTCGGGCCAGTTTACACTGCATTACCAGCCGGTTGTCGAAATCGCGACGCGCCGCGTTAAAGGCGCCGAAGCCCTTGCCCGCTGGACGCACCCGAACCGCGGCACGCTTTTGCCCGATGCCTTCCTCGAGCAAGTTGTGAATGACGGGTTGATGCAAGCGCTGACCGATGTCGTCGTGCAAACCTCGATGTTGCAAGCCGCAAAGTGGCATCACACCGGCGAAAACATGACGCTCTCGATGAATGTCACGGCATCCACCCTGCTTGATCTCACGTTGCCGGATCGCATTTCCGATCTCTGCAAGCAGCATGATATTCCGCCGGAAAAACTGATCCTCGAAGTCACGGAAACCGAAGCGATGCGCGACGTCACGCGCACGATGGACGTTCTGCTGCGCATGCGCATCCGGAATATCGGCGTATCGATC